>JASJBF010000016.1 GCA_030066685.1 Kiloniellales bacterium
CTTGCGGAGGGCCTTGGCCTCGATCTGGCGGATGCGCTCGCGGGTGACCGAGAACTGCTGGCCGACCTCCTCCAGGGTGTGGTCGGTGTTCATGCCGATGCCGAAGCGCATGCGCAGCACCCGCTCCTCGCGCGGCGTCAAGGAGGCCAGGACCCGGGTCGTGGTCTCGCGCAGGTTGGCCTGGATCGCCGCGTCGAGCGGGATGACCGCGTTCTTGTCCTCGATGAAGTCGCCGAGGTGGGAATCCTCCTCGTCGCCGATCGGGGTCTCCAGCGAGATCGGCTCCTTGGCGATCTTGAGCACCTTGCGGACCTTCTCCAGCGGCATGACCAGGCGCTTGGCCAGCTCCTCCGGGGTCGGCTCGCGGCCGATCTCGTGCAGCATCTGGCGGCTGGTACGGACCAGCTTGTTGATGGTCTCGATCATGTGCACCGGAATGCGGATGGTCCGCGCCTGGTCGGCGATCGAGCGGGTGATCGCCTGGCGGATCCACCAGGTGGCGTAGGTCGAGAACTTGTAGCCGCGGCGATACTCGAACTTGTCGACCGCCTTCATCAGGCCGATGTTGCCCTCCTGGATCAGGTCCAGGAACTGTAGGCCGCGGTTGGTGTATTTCTTGGCGATGGAGATCACCAGGCGCAGGTTGGCCTCGACCATTTCGGTCTTGGCCTTGCTGGCCTCGCGCTCGCCGGTCTTGACCGTGGTGACGATGCGCCGGAACTCGCTGATCGGCAGGCCGCTGTCCTCGCTGATCTGGGCGATCTCCTTGCGGATCTCCTTGACCTCGTCGCCGTGGCGCTCGGCGAACTTCTCCCAACCCTTGCCGGACAGCCGCTTGACCCGGGACACCCAGCGCGGGTCCAGCTCGCGGCCGTAGTAGTACTTCAGGAACTCGCCGCGATCGACGCCGCACTTCTCGGCCATGCGCAGCAGCCGGCCCTCGAAGCCGATCAGCTGCTTGTTGAGGTGGTAGAGCTGCTCGACCAGCTGCTCGATCCGCGCGTTGTTGAAGTGCACGGTCTTGATCAGCTCGAAGAGCTCGTCGCGCAGCTTGACGTAGCGGTTCTCCGTGCGGGTGACGACCTTCTCGCCCTTGCGCATGATCGCCAGGCGCTGTTCCTGGACCTTCGAGAGCTTGCGGTAGGTGCCGGCGACGGCGGCGAAGTTCTCCAGGACCTGGGGCAGCAGCGCCGCCTCCATGGCGGCAAGAGACATGTTGTTCTCTTCGTCGACGCCGCCGTCGTCCTCCTCGCCTTCTTCCTCGCCGTCCTCGGCGTTCTTGTCCGTGGCCTCTTCGCCCCCCTCGCCGTCTTCGCCGGCCTCGCCATCGGCGGCGATCGCTTCGCCCTCCGGCCCGCCGCCGTAGGTCGCGTCGAGGTCGATGATGTCGCGCAGCAGGATCCGGCCGTCCATCAGGGCGTCGGCCCAGGACAAGAGGGCGATGATGGTCAGCGGGCTCTCGCAGATGCCGGAGATCATCTTCTCCCGGCCGGCCTCGATCCGCTTGGCGATCGCGATCTCGCCCTCGCGCGACAGCAGCTCGACCGAGCCCATCTCGCGCAGATACATGCGCACCGGATCGTCGGTGCGGCCGATGTCCTCGTCGTTGAGGTTGCCGGTCGGCTTGGCGTCGCTCTCTTCTTCGTTGTCGTTGTCGTCCGGCTCCTCGCTCTCGATCAGGGTGATTCCCTGCTCCGAGAGCTGCGCCATGACGTCCTCGATCTGCTCGGAAGACACCTGGTCCTGGGGCAACACCTGGTTCAGCTCGTCATAGGTGATGTAGCCGCGCTCGCGCGCCTTCTGCATCATCTTCTTGACGGCCGCCCTGGTGGCGTCCATGAGCGGGCCTTCGCCGCCCTCCTCGCGTGCTTCCGTGGTCTCAGCGACCGCTTCGCTTGCCTTGCTCGCCATTCAGCCCATTCCCGCGCTTCCGACGGGCGCGTCGGTTTTCCGGTCCTCCGGAGGCCGGCCCGGCCGCCGGGGAGCACCCGTCAATTGTTAAAGTCCCCGCTTGCTATCCCGTCCCGACGCTCGAGCTCGGCTCTTTGCGACTCGCTCTCGTGAAGCAGCCGCTGTTGCGCCTGAAAACGGGCCAGGGCTTCCGCATCCGGTTGTTCCGCCAGTTCCCGCTGCGCCTTCAAGCCTTCCCGCCTGGCCTCACGATCCCGGTAAAGACCGAGAATATGTGCGACCGCCGCCCGCGCCTCGTCGTGCGACGAGTCGGGCCCCGCAAAGTGGGCCAAACGGTAAACATTTCTGTGCAAAAGGCGATCCAAGACCGCGGAAAATCCCTGTTTCGACAGGTGGCATTTCACGGCATCGCTGTCAAGTTCCGGCTGCGCCGCCGCGAAATCAAGCAAGGCGACCCGGAAGTCCTCCAGATCGCGGGACGAGAACCTGACCTCGGCCACTTCCTCACCTACTTCGGCGAGGATTGACGGATGGTTAACGAGGGTCGCCAAAAGCTGCTGCGCCTGCCGGGCCTTGAGCGCGCTCAGGTCCTTCAGGCTGCCGGGCAGCGGCAGCTTCGGGGCCGCCGCCGGACCGGAGGCTCGCGACCTGCGGCCCGAGCCCGGCGCAGACCGCCGCCAGCGGCGGCCCGGCGGCGCCCAGGGGTCGTAGCCGAAGGCCGCCTCGAAGCGCCGGGCGAAGTCCTCGCGATAGGCGGCCTTCAGCTCGTCGTGGCGGATCGCCTCCAGGCTCTTGCCCAGGCGGGCGGCCAGCCCGGCCTGGCGCTCGGGGGTGTCGAGGGGCCGGCCCTCGGTCTCCCGGCGCCAGAGCAGCTCCGAGAGCGGCCGGGCCGCCGCCAGCACGGCGCGGAAGGCCTCCGGACCCTCGCGGGCGACCAGGCTGTCGGGGTCCTCGCCCTCGGGCAGGACCGCGAAGCCGAGGCTGAAGCCCGGCCGCAGCAGCGGCAGGGCGCGCTCGGCGACCCGCAGGCCGGCCCGCTGGCCGGCGGCGTCGCCGTCCAGGCAGAGCACCGGCTCGGGCGCCAGGCGCCAGAGAGTCTCGATCTGGGCCTCGGTGACCGCGGTCCCGAGCGGCGCCACGGCCGCCGGGAAGCCGGCCTGGGCCAGGGCGATGACGTCCATGTAGCCCTCGGCGACGATGATCTCGCCGGTGTCGTGGGCGGCGCGGCGCGCCCGGGCCAGGTTGAACAGCACCCGGCCCTTGTGGAAGACCGGGCCGTCCGGCGAGTTGAGGTACTTGGCCTTGGCCTGCGGGTTCATCGCCCGGCCGCCGAAGGCGATGGTCCGGCCGCGGCGGTCGGTGATCGGAAAGATGATCCGGCTGAAGAAGTAGTCGCGCGGCTGGGACTCGCCCTCGACCCGCTTGATGAGGCCGGCCTCGGCCAGCAGCGCCTCGCCCACGCCTTCGGCCTTGAGCGCGGCGGCAAGGGCGCCGCGCCGGTTCGGCGCGAAGCCGAGGCGGAAGGCGGCGACGGTCTCGGGCTTGAGGCCGCGGTCCTCCAGGTAGCGCCGCGCCTCAGCGCCCGCCGCAGCCTTGAGCTGCGCCTCGAACCAGGCGGTCGCCCGTTCCAGGGCCTCGAAGACGTCGGCCTGGCGGCGCTGGCGCTGGCGCTCCTCCGGGCTGGCGACAGGCACTTGAAGCCCGGCCTCGCCGGCCAGGCGCTCGACCGCCTCGGGGAAGGAGAGGCCCTCGCTGCGCATCACGAAGCCGATGACGTCGCCGTGGGCGCCGCAGCCGAAACAGTGGAAGAAGCCCTTGTCCTCGCTCACCGTGAAGGAGGGCGACTTTTCGTTGTGGAAGGGGCAGAGGCCGCTGTGCTCCCGCCCACGCTTGGTCAGGCGGACCCGCCGGCCGACGACCTCGGCCAGGGACAGGCGCGCACGGATCTCGTCGAGGAACTGGGTGGGAATCGACATTGGCCAGCCGGTTGCGAGGGGCGCGCAAGCATATCAAAGCGCTAGTCGATTCGACAGGCCCAGGGCCGCCGCAAGGTCGAAAGCGGTGGATCGTCCTGTGGGTTGCCGGCGGGTAAGTCTGTGGATGGCCGGTGAAGATCCTGAACGGCCGGGCCCTGGCTCAATTCCGCTGCGGGCCGAAGGCCTGTGGGTGAAATGCGGCTTCGTCTAGCGCACTTCCCGATCAGACGCCTTCGCGTCGGGCCGGGAGTAGTGCGCTAATACCTTGAAGTTCGAGCATTACATCCGGCCAGATGGATCGCAGAGCGATTCCATCTGATCGGATAGTGCCCTAGGCCAGGGCCTGCTTGACCGCGGCGCTGGCCTTGCCGAAGTCCATGCGGCCGGGATAGCGCTGCTTGAGCGCCCCCATAACCTTGCCCATGTCCTTGATCGTGCTGGCCTGGAGCTCGCTGATCACGCCCTCGATCGCCGCCTTGGCTTCCTCTTCGGAGAGCGGCTTGGGCAGGAATCGCTCGATAACCTTGATTTCCAGCTCTTCCTTCTCGACGAGATCGGGCCGTTCGCCCTTCTTGAAGGCCTGGATCGATTCCTTGCGCTGGCGGATCATCTTCTGCAGGAGCTCGAGGATCTGATCGTCGCTGACAGCCTCGCTCGCGCCGTTGCCGCGCGACGCGATATCCCGGTCCTTCAAGGCGGCCAGGATCAGGCGCAAGGTCGCCGTGGCGCACTGATCCTTGGCTTTCATGGCGTCTTTCAAGGCGTCGTTGAGGCGGGTGCGCAGCATGGGCAGATCTCCCGCTGGTGCGAGGGGCGGTGACGTTAGCCGAAATCCCTGGAAATGGCAAACCAGAGATATTCCCTAACATACTGATTTGAAAAAGAAAGATTTGCAAGCTTCCGCTTGACCGCGGCACGGCTTTTGCTTAAGTAGAGGTTCCGAAGGCCAATTGCCAGGCCGGCCGGCGAAGATTCCGCCAAAGGCCGGCGCTCCCTGCCTCGGAAGGATCTGCCAAAACATGACGGAGGCCGGCTCGACGACCGCCCTGGCCGAACGGCCCGGGCAAATGGCTCCTGCGAGCGCGGTGCTGGTGCTCGAAGACGGCAGCGTCTTCCGGGGCTACGGACTGGGCGCCGAGGGCCACGCGGTCGGCGAGGTCTGCTTCAACACCTCGATCACCGGTTACCAGGAGATCCTGACCGATCCCTCCTACGCCGGCGAGATCATCACCTTCACCTTCCCGCACATTGGTAACGTCGGCGCCAACCCGGAGGACATCGAGACGACGACTCCGGCGGCCCGCGGCCTGGTGCTGCGCTGCGACCCGACGGCGCCGTCCAACTGGCGGGCGACCCGGCACCTGGAAGCCTGGCTGAAGTCGATGAACCTGATCGGCGTCGCGGGAGTCGACACCCGGCGCCTGACCCGACGGATCCGGGACCGCGGTGCGCCGAAGGGCTGCCTGCTGCACGATCCGAAAGGCGGCTTCGACCTCGCGGCGCTGGAGGCCCGCGCCAGGGACTGGCCGGGCCTGGAGGGCATGGACCTGGCCAAGGAGGTCACCTGCCGCCAGACCTATCGCTGGGAGGAGACGCCCTGGGCCCTTGGCGCCGGCTACGGCCGCCTGGCCGAGCCGCGCTTCCACGTGGTCGCGGTCGACTACGGGGCCAAGCGCAACATCCTGCGCAACCTCGCCGGCCTCGGCTGCCGGGTTACGGTGGTGCCGGCCGACCTGCCCGCGCTGGAGATCCTGGCCCACGAGCCGGACGGCATCTTCCTGTCGAACGGCCCGGGCGACCCGGCGGCGACCGGGGCCTACGCGGTGCCGATCGTCAAGGAGCTGCTGGACAGCGGCCTGCCGGTCTTCGGCATCTGCCTGGGCCACCAGATCCTGGCCCTGGCCCTGGGCGCGCGCACCGGCAAGATGCACCTGGGCCACCGCGGCGCCAACCACCCGGTCAAGGACCTCGCGACCGGCCGCGTCGAGATCACCAGCCAGAACCACGGTTTCGCGGTTGAGAGCGACTCCCTGCCGCCTGGCGTCGCGCAGACCCACGTCTCGCTCTTCGACGGCAGCAACGAGGGCCTGCGCCTGGAGGGCCGCCCGGTCTTCTCGGTCCAGTACCACCCCGAGGCCTCCCCCGGCCCCCACGACAGTCACCACCTCTTCGAGCGCTTCGTGGCGCTGATGGCCGAGCATGCCTAAGCGCAGCGACATCGAATCGATCCTGATCATCGGGGCCGGGCCGATCGTGATCGGCCAGGCCTGCGAGTTCGACTATTCCGGGGCGCAGGCCTGCAAGGCGCTGAAGGACGAGGGCTACCGGGTGGTCCTGGTCAATTCCAACCCGGCGACCATCATGACCGACCCGGGCCTCGCCCACGCCACCTACGTCGAGCCGATCACGCCAGAGATGGTCGCCCGGATCGTCGAGAAGGAGCGCCCCGACGCCCTGCTGCCGACCATGGGCGGGCAGACCGCGCTCAACACCGGCCTCAAGCTGGACGAGACCGGCGTCCTGAAGGCGCAGGGCGTCGAGCTGATCGGCGCCCGCGCCGAGGTCATCGCCAAGGCCGAGGACCGCCTGCTGTTCCGCGAGGCCATGGAGAAGATCGGCTTGGCCTGCCCGGCCTCGCGTCTGGTCGACAGCCTGGAGGCCGCCCGCGAGGCCCTGCAGGTGGTCGGCCTGCCGGCGATCATACGGCCCTCCTTCACCCTCGGCGGCACCGGCGGCGGGATCGCCTACAACCGGGCGGAGTTCGAGGAGATCGTGGGCAACGGCCTGCGCGCCTCGCCGGTCGGCGAGGTTCTGATCGAGCAGTCGGTCCTGGGCTGGAAGGAGTACGAGATGGAGGTCGTGCGCGATCGCGCCGACAACTGCATCATCGTCTGCTCCATCGAGAACGTCGATCCCATGGGCGTCCACACCGGCGACTCGGTCACCGTGGCGCCGGCCCTGACCCTGACCGACAAGGAATACCAGCTGATGCGCGACGCCTCGATCGCCTGCCTGCGCGAGATCGGCGTCGACACCGGCGGCTCCAACGTCCAGTTCGCGGTCAACCCGGAAGACGGCCGGCTGGTGGTCATCGAGATGAACCCGCGGGTCTCGCGCTCCTCGGCCCTGGCCTCCAAGGCGACCGGCTTCCCCATCGCCAAGGTCGCGGCGCGCCTGGCGGTGGGCTACACCCTGGACGAGCTGGACAACGACATCACCCGGGTCACGCCGGCCTCCTTCGAGCCCTCGATCGACTACGTCGTGACCAAGATGCCGCGCTTCACCTTCGAGAAGTTCCCCGGCGCCGAGCCGCTGCTGACCACGGCGATGAAGTCGGTCGGCGAGGCCATGGCCATCGGGCGCAGCTTCCCGGAGTCCCTGCAGAAGGCGCTGCGCTCGATGGAGACCGGCCTGACCGGCCTGAACGAGATCGAGATTCCGGGCGCCCTGGGCCCGGACGGCGCCGTCGACGAGGACGCGGTGCGGACCGCGCTCGCCAAGCCGACTCCGGACCGTCTGCTGACCATCGCCCAGGCCTTCCGCCATGGCCTGAGCCTGGAGGAGATCCAGGCGACCTGCCACTTCGATCCCTGGTTCCTCGCCCAGGTGCGCGAGATCGTCGAGGCCGAGGCCGTGCTGCGCCGGGACGGCCTGCCCGAGGCGCCGGGCCGGCTGCTCTACCTCAAGCAGCTCGGCTTCTCGGACGCCCGCCTGGCCGCGCTCGCCGGCCTGGACGAGGCCGCGGTCACCCGGCGCCGCCGCGAGGCCGGGCTGGCGCCGGTCTTCAAGCGGATCGACACCTGCGCCGGCGAGTTCCCCTCGGCCACGCCCTACATGTACTCGGCCTACGAGACCGCCGGGCCCGACCGCGCGGAGTGCGAGGCCGATCCCAGCGCGCGCGACAAGGTCATGATCCTGGGCGGCGGGCCGAACCGGATCGGCCAGGGGATCGAGTTCGACTACTGCTGCGTCCACGCCGCCTACGCCCTGGCCGAGGCCGGGATCGAGACCATCATGGTCAACTGCAACCCGGAGACGGTCTCGACCGACTACGACACCTCGGACCGGCTCTACTTCGAGCCGCTGACTGCCGAGGACGTGATCGAGGTCGCGCGAGTCGAGCAGGACAAGGGCCGGCTTCTGGGGGTGATCGTGCAGTTCGGCGGCCAGACCCCGCTGAAGCTGGCCCACGCCCTGGAGGCGGCCGGGATCCCGATCCTCGGCACCTCTCCCGACGCCATCGACCTGGCCGAGGACCGGCAGCGCTTCCAGGCCCTGCTCGCCGATCTCGGCCTGCGCCAGCCGCCGAACGGCACCGCGACCTCGGCCGAGGAGGCCAAGGCGGCAGCGGAGCGGATCGGCTATCCGGTCCTGCTGCGGCCCTCCTACGTGCTCGGCGGCCGGGCCATGGAGATCGTCCACAATGCGGCCGACCTGGCCCGCTACATCACCACCGCGGTCAAGGTCTCAGGCCGTAACCCAGTGCTGATCGACGGCTACCTGCGCGACGCCATCGAGGTCGACGTCGACGCCGTCTCGGACGGCGAGTCCGTGGTGGTCGCGGGCATCATGGAGCACATCGAGGAAGCCGGGATCCACTCCGGCGACTCGGCCTGCTCCCTGCCGCCGCATTCCCTCTCCGACGAGGTGATCCGGGAGATCGAGGCGCAGACCCGCAAGCTGGCGGCCGCCCTCAAGGTGGTCGGCCTGATGAACGTCCAGTTCGCGGTCCTGGGCAAGGAGATCTACATCCTGGAGGTCAATCCCCGAGCCTCGCGCACCGTTCCTTTCGTCGCCAAGGCCGTCGGCATCCCGATCGCCAAGATCGCGGCTCGGGTCATGGCCGGCGCCAAGCTGGGCGAGTTCCACACCACGCCGGAGCGCAACGACCACGTCGCGATCAAGGAGGCGGTCTTCCCCTTCGCCCGTTTCCCCGGCGTCGACGTGATCCTGGGTCCCGAGATGCGATCGACCGGCGAGGTCATGGGCCTGGACCGGGACTTCGGCCGGGCCTTCGCCAAGGCCCAGGTCGGCGCCGGCCACCACCTGCCAGAGGGCGGCTGCGTCTTCATCTCGGTCAAAGACGGCGACAAGGAGGCGATGCTACCCCTGGCCCGCCGCCTGATCGCGCTCGGCTTCGAGATCGTCGCGACCGGCGGGACGGCAGACTACTTCCGCAACCGGGGCCTCCTGGTTCGCAGCGTCAACAAGGTGCGCGAGGGCCGACCCCACATCGTCGACGCCATGCTCTCGGGGAAGGTCCAGCTGGTCTTCAACACCACCGAGGGCGCCCTGGCCATGGCCGACAGCTTCACCCTGCGCCGGACCGCCCTGACCAATGAGATCCCCTACTTCACCACGGTGGCCGGGGCGGAGGCCGCGACCGAGGCGATCGGGGCGCTTACCGCCGGCCAGCTTGAAGTCGCGCCGCTGCAGTCCTATTTTAATGGATCGTCCGCATGATGAAGCGTCGTTGTTCTTGATTCAGACAACGTTTCACCATCATTTTCAATGGCTTATGACAATGGAGTTGGCGCAGGGTTGCCAGCCATGACCGAAAAGATTCCCATGACCGCAGACGGCTTCGCCAGACTGGAGGCGGAGCTCAAGCATCTCAAAAACGTCGCCCGGCCGGAGGTGATCACGGCGATCGCCGAGGCCCGGGAGCATGGCGACCTCTCCGAGAACGCCGAATACCACGCGGCGCGTGAACGCCAGAGCTTCATCGAAGGCCGCGTGGGCGAGCTCGAGGACAAGATGGCCCGGGCCCAGGTCATCGACGTGTCCAAGCTGTCCGGCAAGGTCGTCAAGTTCGGCGCCACGGTCACCCTGGTCGACGAGGACACCGACGAGGAGATGACCTATCAGCTGGTCGGTGAGGACGAGGCCGACGTCAAGCAGGGACTCCTCGGCATCACCTCGCCCATCGCCCGCTCGATCATCGGCAAGACCGTCGGCGATTCGGTCGAGGTCACCACCCCGAAAGGCGTCAAGGGCTACGAAATCCTGAAGGTCCGCTTCCGCTGAATCGCGGAGTCGTCGCCGCGCGGCGCCCGGCGGCCCTTCGGATCGCCCGATCTGAGGATCAGATCCGACCGTTCGGCCGAATCGGCACGCCGGGCCGGTACTTCGAGGTCCGGATGACTTGGATCGTTTGCACGGTGGTCACGTGCGGGGCGGCGGTCAGCTGTTCCGTCAACTCGTTCTCGTGTGCGGTGTTGCGCGCCACGATCTTGAGCACGAAGTCACCGGCGCCGCGGACCATGTGGCATTCCCGTACTTCGGCCCAGTCGGTGACCAGGGCCTGAAACTCGTTCAGGACCGCTTCGGACTGGCTGTCGAGGCCGACCAGGACGAAGAAGGTGACCTCGAAGCCCAGAGCTTCGGTGTCGAGCTCGGCGTGATAGCCGCGGATGTAGCCCGACTCCTCCAGAGCGCGCACACGACGCAGGCAGGGCGGCGCCGATATTCCCGCGCGCCGCGCCAGCTCGACATTGGTGATTCGGCCGTCGTTCTGAAGGTCCCGAAGAATCCGCAGATCGATCTCGTCCAGCTTCACCCGCCGCATCGTCGCTCGGCCTCCTCCCTGTCGCGCAACAATGTTACCGATGCGCGGGCCGGCCGCAAGCTTGGAACTGCCGCGTCGGACCCGCACCCGAGGCTCGGCGCGACGCGAAGGCTGCTGCGTTGCCTCGCCGCCCCCCGGGACCTATTTTAAGGGCGCGCGCCACCTCATCATTCGGACGAATCGCGGCATGGCAGAACGAACCCACAGCAAGGTCCTGATCCTCGGCTCCGGCCCGGCCGGCTGCACCGCGGCGGTCTACGCCGCCCGCGCCAACCTCAAGCCGCGCCTGCTGCGCGGCATGGAACCGGGCGGCCAGCTGTCGATCACCACCGACGTCGAGAACTACCCGGGCTTCGCCGAGGCGATCCAGGGGCCCTGGCTGATGGAGCAGATGGAGGCCCAGGCCCGCAACGTCGGCACCGACATCATCGCCGACACCATCGTCGAGGTCGACCTGGCGCAGCGCCCGCTGGTCTGCACCGGCGACAGCAGCACGGTCTATACGGCGGACAGCCTGATCATCGCCACCGGCGCCCAGGCCCGCTGGCTGGGCCTGGAGAGCGAGACCCGCTTCCGGGGCTTCGGGGTCTCGGCGTGCGCGACCTGCGACGGCTTCTTCTACCGCGACAAGGACGTGGTGGTCGTCGGCGGCGGCAACACGGCGGTCGAGGAGGCAATCTTCCTGACCAACTTCGCCCGCAAGGTCACGGTGGTGCACCGTCGGGACCAGCTGCGCGCCGAGAAGATCCTTCAGGACCGTCTCTTCGCCAACCCCAAGATCGAGATGCTCTGGGACCACGTGGTCGAGGAGGTGCTCGGCGACTCGGAGCCGCCCGGGGTGACCGGCATCCGGGTCCGCAACGTCAAGACCGGCGAGACCGGCGAGCTTCCCGCCGACGGCGTTTTCGTCGCCATCGGCCACGATCCCGCGACCAAGCTGTTCCGCGGCCAGGTCGAGATGGACGACGAGGGCTACATCCTGACCGCGCCGGATTCCACGGCGACGGAGGTCCCCGGGGTCTACGCCGCCGGCGACGTGCGCGACAAGGTCTATCGCCAGGCGGTCACCGCCGCCGGCATGGGCTGCATGGCGGCGCTGGAGGCCGAGCGCTTCCTGGCCGAGCAGGAGGCGAGCGCGGCCCAGGCCGCCGAGTAGGCCGCCCGGCCTGCCGGACCACGACGGCGCCGCAAGCGAAAGCGATCCCGCGGAGATGATGGACTGGGACAAGCTGAGGATCTTCCACGCCGTTGCGGAGGCCGGCAGCTTCACCCATGCCGGGGAGGTCCTGAACCTTAGCCAGTCGGCGGTCAGCCGCCAGATTTCTGCGCTCGAGGAGAGCCTCAAGGTGGCGCTCTTCCACCGCCACGCCCGCGGCCTGATCCTGACCGAGCAGGGCGAGCTGCTCTACCGCACCGCGCACGAGGTCTTCGGCAAGCTGGCCATGGTCGAGGCCCAGCTCACCGAGAGCAAGGACCGGCCGAGCGGCCCGCTGAAGGTCACGACCACCGTGGCCCTGGGCTCGACCTGGCTGTCGCCGCGGATGACCGAGTTCATCGAGATCTTCCCGGAGATCGAGCTGCATCTGATCCTGACCGACGCCGAGCTCGACCTCTCGATGCGCGAGGCCGACATCGCGATCCGCCTGTCGCCGCCCCGCCAGGGCGACCTGATCCAGCGCCACCTCTTCACCACCCACATGCACCTCTACGCCGCCTCGGCCTACCTGAAGCGCTTCGGGATGCCCAAGACCCCGGCCGACATCGACGGCCACCGCATCGTCGTCTACGGCGAGGACGCCCGGCCGCCGGTGCCCGGCGTCAACTGGCTGATGCAGCTGGGCCGTGGCAACAACGACCTGCGGGCGCCGACCCTGACGATCAACAACGTCTATGCCATCCTGCGGGTGGTCCAGAGCGGCGGCGGCCTGGGCGCCCTGCCGGAGTTCATGGCCCAGGGCTTCCCCGATTTGGTGCCCGTGCTGCCGGAGATGGAAGGCCCACAGATCGACGCCTATTTCGTCTATCCGGAGGAGCTGCGCCATTCCAAGCGGATCGCGGTGTTCCGGGACTTCCTGCTGCGCGAGGTGGCTGAAGCGAAATTCTGAGGCGGCCGGGACCGCCCGGGGGCCGCAAAGCCGGCGGCCAATTAATTGATATTCAGAGAACTTTTCTCCGGCGGCCAGTCATGCATCGAATGCATGTCTCCACTGACGAATTTACAGGTGGAATCCCGGCCGAAAGCTTATATCTAATTAAGCGAGCGATGTTGCAGCGCAACATCATCCTGCTTCGGGCGCCTGCCCGGGGCACTGGGTCTTCGGACCCATTTCACGTCTCCCAGACGTGAAGCCTCCCTGTTCGACTTGCCGGGCCTGCGTGGCCCGGCTTTTTTTTGCGGCGCCGAAGGTTGGATTGAGGTTCTGCACGGCAGGGAGCCTTCGGTCAAGCGGGAGGCCCGACGGCCTCTCTCCTCGATCCGGGAATCCGGCCTCGGCCGCAGGCCTCTAGCCGGCCAGGCGCTTTTCCAGCAGCTTGTGGACGCGGGGCTGGAACACCGGCTGATTGAGGTAGTTCATCCGCCTGGCTTCGCGCCGGCCCCGGGTCACGGTGTCGAGAATCAGGCCGCAGGCGAAGCTCAGGAAGCCCAGGAGCATGATTCCGGTCGAGAGCACGGCCGTCGGCAGGCGCGGGACGAGACCGGTCTCGAAATACTCGAGGAAGACCGGCAGGGAAAGCCCCAAGGCCGTCGCCGCCAGCAGAACCCCGCAGGCGGTGAAGAAGCTGAGCGGGCGCTCTTCCTTGACGAGCTGCAGGATCGTCCGGAGGATCCTGACTCCGTCCTTGATGGTGTTGAGCTTGCTCTCGGAGCCCTCGGGCCGGTCCTTGTAGGCAACCGGCATCTCGGCGATGGGCATGCGCAGCTCCAGGGCGTGCACGGCCAGTTCGGTCTCGATCTCGAAGCCGGAGCTCAGCAGGGGGATCGACTTCACGAAACGCCGCGACATGACCTTGTAGCCGGAGAGCATGTCGTCGATCCGCTTTCCGAATATCGCCGCGACCAGGCCGGTCAGCAGCAGGTTGCCGAAACGATGCCCGGGCCGATAGGCCTTCTTGATGCTGGTCACGCGCTGGCCGTTGACGAGGTCTAGCTGTTCCTCGATCAGCCGGTCCACCATGGCCGGCGCCGCGCCGGCGTCGTAGGTGTCGTCGCCGTCGACCATGATGTAGATGTCCGCCTCGACGTCCGCGAACATCCGTCGCACCACGTTGCCCTTGCCCGCCAGCGGCTCGCGCCTGACGATCGCGCCGGCCGCCGCGGCGGCCTCGCCGGTGCGGTCCGTGGAGTTGTTGTCGTAGACGTAGATCTCGGCGCCCGGCAAGGCATCCCGGAAGTCCTCGACCACCTTGGCGATCGCGGCTTCCTCGTTGTAGCAAGGCACCACCACGGCGATGTCGGCCTCTAGTATATTCAATGTACTAGACTGGGACACCTTGGCCTCCCACAAATTCCCCGGCCAAAGCATTAGCGCGATAAACTATGAAAAATCGATAAAGTTAGATATTGGTTAAGTAATATTGCAAACTTGACTATGAAGCCAGCACGCTTGTTACCGCCTCGCGAGGCGGCCCTTGGGCCCGTGATTAACGGAACGGTACCGGACGGCACTTAGGCTGGCCGGGCCAGGCGAAGTCTTTTTGGGATCGGTCACGGCAGACGGCGCAAGATGAAGCAGACTCTTGGAGAGATGTTCCGCTTCGGCGTCGTCGGCGCCGCCGCCACGGTCGTCCATGCCGGCATGGTGGTGTTCCTCGTCGAGGTTCTGGGCCTGGAGCCGGTCTGGGCGAACGTGCTCGCCTTCCTGACGGCGCTGCCCGTGTCCTATCTCGGAAACTTCCACTGGACCTTCGCGGCCGAGGGGCATCACG
Organism: Kiloniellales bacterium; assembly: GCA_030066685.1. NCBI lineage: Bacteria > Pseudomonadati > Pseudomonadota > Alphaproteobacteria > Rhodospirillales > Kiloniellales bacterium. The sequence goes on from JASJBF010000016.1 coordinate 14,383, forward strand.
GCCGCCGCCTGCCCCGCTTCGTCTTCACCCAGGCTTTCGGCTTCACGAGCAGCCAGACCATCATGTTCGTCGTGGTCGAGGTCCTGAGGCTGCACTACGGCATCGCGCTGGCCATTGTCGTCACGACCGTGCCCCTGATGTCCTATATCCTGAGCCGGAAATGGGTGTTCTCCGCCGCTGCCCCCGGGAAGCCCGCGGACCTTTGACCGAGGTGGCCAGCGCTCGCCCTCGGGACTAAAGCCCTTCTTAATCTTGCACTGCTAACACGCCCCCTGACCCAGTGACGATTTTCGTCAGAGGCGCACACGCAGGAGCGGTCTAGACGCCATGAGGGCGGAGCCGGTGAGACTTTCAATCGTTGTACCGATGTACAATGAGGAAGAGGGCCTGGACAGCTTCTTCGACCGGATCGAGCCGATTGCGGCACGCATTGTCGATCCGCTGGGCGCCGCCTATGAGATCATCTGCATAGACGACGGCAGCCGGGATGATACGGTCCGCACCCTGCTGCGGCACCGCAAACGAAACCCGGCCATCAAGATCCTCCGCCTTTCGAGGAATTTCGGCAAGGAAACCGCTCTCTCCGCCGGCCTCGACCACGCCCAGGGCGCGGCGATTGTGCCCATGGACGCGGACCTGCAGGACCCACCGGAAATCCTGCCGAAGCTCTTCGCCAAATGGCTGGAGGGCTATGACGTCGTCTATGCGGTCAGGCAGTCGCGCACAAGCGACACCCTGGCCAAGCGGCTGACGGCCGGTTGGTTCTATAGGATCTACAACCGGCTCGCCGACGTGAGCATCCCCTACAACACCGGTGACTACCGGCTGATCGACCGCCGCGTGGCCGAGGCCTTAGCCCGTCTGCCGGAGCGCAACCGCTTCATGAAGGGCCTGTTCACCTGGGTCGGTTTCCGACAGACCGGAATCAGCTACGAGCGCGAGGAGCGGGCTTTCGGTTCGTCCAAATGGCGCTATTGGAAGCTGTGGAACTTCGCGTTGGACGGCATAACCGCCTCCAGCACCCTGCCGCTTCGAATTTGGAGCTATCTCGGCCTCGTCGTGTCGCTCCTTGCCTTCGGATACGCCACCTTCCTCATCGTCAGAACCCTGGTGATCGGCATCGACGTCCCCGGCTACGCCTCGCTCATGGTCGTCGTCCTGATGCTGGGTGGCCTGAACCTGATCGGCTTGGGTGTGATCGGCGAATACCTCGGCCGGACCTACATCGAGGTCAAGCAACGCCCCCTCTACCTGGTCAGCGAAAGCCACGGCTTTGCTGAGAACTCCAGCGAGATTGAGGAATGGACATCCAAGCCTGCCAGCGAATGGCGGAACTCGAAGATGAGCACTGGTGGTTCGTTGCCCGGCGCGGATTGATCGCCCAACGCCTGTCTCAAGAGCTCGACTTGCCCCCGTCTGCGAAGATCCTCGATGCCGGCTGCGGCACCGGCGGCAATCTCGCGCTGCTCAGCCGCTTTGGCCAGGTCTTCGGATTTGAGCCGAACGACGAGGCTAGAAGTCTTGCGCTGCGCAAGGGAAAGTTCGACCTCCGGTCGGGATGGCTGCCTGACGCAATACCCTTTGAACTCGGCCGCTTCGATCTGGTCGTGGCCTTGGATGTCTTGGAGCACATCGATGATGACCGTGCTAGCCTGAAGGAGCTTTGGAACCAGCTGAGGCCCGGAGGCCACCTCTTCGTCACGGTTCCCGCTTACCAGTTTCTTTGGAGCCATCACGACGAGGTTCATCATCACAAGCGCCGATACACTCGAGGACAACTCGCGGCATTGATGACGGAATCCGGCTTTGATCTTTCCCGTGTGACCTACTTCAACACGTTCCTTTTCCCTGCCGTCGCCACGCTGAGGTTTGCCAACTCGATTCTCGGTCGCAAGGGGTCGGACGACGCCATGCCCTCCCCTCGATTGAACGCTCTCCTGCGTCGAGTTTTCGAGTCCGAAGCCCACCTCCTGCCCTTCGTGTCCTTGCCCTTCGGCGTGTCATTGATGGCCTTGGCCCGGAAGCGGAACTGAGCATTGGGCTCATCATGCGGCTGCGCCCTCGCAGTGACCGCGAGGCGAGGGCCGGACCGCAGCCCTTAATGCGCCGTTAATCCCGACCTGGGATTCTCCTTGGCCTTTGAAGCCGGCCCGCCGGTTGCAACTCAGCAGCGCGGTATGAACCTCCTCGTACGAACCCTGCACGAAGCCTTTCTCGACCGTCGCTTGGGGATGCTGCTGGTGACGGCGCTCGTGGCCGCCGCTCCGTGGTACCTCTCCTACCGCCTGATCAGTCACGACGTCGGATGGATGCTGGCATCTGCCAATCAGCTCCTCGACGGCACGGGGCGCCTGTACCAGGACATCTTTTTCGAGGTCAATCCGCCCCTTGCGCTCTTCCTCAAGCTCCCGGTGGTGCTCTTCGCCCGGACCACCGGGCTCTTCGAGGTCGATGTCTTGCTGACCTATGTATTCCTGCTCTCCGGCGCATCCATCGGACTCATCGCGCACCAGATCTCGAGACTGCCTGAAATCGACTCGCTCACTCGGCGGAGCGTCGTGCTCGGTGCCCTCCTCTCGCTCCTGCTGCTCCCGGGGCCTGACTTCGGTCAGCGCGAGCACTTCCTCCTGATCTTCTGCCTGCCCTACCTCGTCCTGTCGGCTCTTCGGTCGGCCGGCCATCGCCCCGGAGGCTTTGCCTCGCTCCTTGCGGGCACCATGGCGGCGCTGGGTTTCGTGCTGAAACCCTACTTCCTGCTCCTGCCCCTCCTGGTGGAGATCTACGTCTTGGTCCGGACGCGAAGCCTGACCGCGATCATGCGGCCTGAAGCGGTGGCAATGGTCTTGACCGGCCTTGGCTATGCGCTCTTCGTGGTCGTCGCCACACCGGAATACTTGACTGACGTGCTGCCGGTGGTCCTCGCGCTCTACGATGGCGCGTTCCGGAGTCCCTGGCGGTCGGTCTTGGTCACGCAGGAAACCCTTCTCATCGCCTTGGCGCTGATCATGCACCTCGCCTACAGGAAACGGCAGACCAATCCTTGTTTGGGCGATATCTTCGCGATCGCCGCCGCCGCTTTCCTTTGCGCCTATATCGTCCAGATGAAGGGCTGGCACTACCACGTAGTTCCCGCTCTGGCCGCTGCTTTCTGTACCCTCTGCCTCCTCGTTGCCGGAATCCTCGACTCGGCGATGAAATCGACAGATCGCCCTTCGCAACATGCGACGGCCAGCATTGTCGCGATGCTTTGCATGCTTGTCGTGGCTTCTGTCACCGCGAAGCAGATATATCGGGAAGGTGGCGCGAGCTCCTTTGCTGAAGCCCTGGTGCCGATCATCGAGCAACACGCGCCGGAAGGAATGATCTACGGCCTTTCGACTAATGTTTCGGCAGGCTTTCCAGCGGTCAACTACGGCCGCGCCCGCTGGGGATCGCGCTACTCGACGCTGTGGATGTTGCCAGGCATCATCAGGAAGCAGGCCGATCCCGAAGCTCTCGACCCGGCGGAAAGCGCGAGAGTGAGCGCGTTCGAGAGCGCATTCCGAGAGACCGTCCTCGAAGACCTGACCAAGAGCCGACCCGATCTGATCATCTTGGACGATCGAGAGGACAAGGCCTACTTTGGTGGTCTTCCCTTCGACTATGTCGGTTATTTCTCGAGCGATCCGAGATTTCGGGAACTCTGGGCCGCCTACGACCCGGTCGACCGCATCGGCGGTTTCCTCATATTCAAGCGCAGGCAAACGAACTCGCTGGCCGGCGGTCCATAGTCAGCACGGATCGCCACCCGAAGTCGCGCGGGCCGACGGCTCGGCGAGCGGCGCGGCCGAGCCCTCACATGAAGAGCTTCTCGCCCTCCAGGCCTTCGTAGAGGCTCGCGACCTCTTCGCCGTAGCCGTTGTAGAGCACGGTCGGGACCTTCTGCTGGGTCGCGATGTCGGTCTCCATGGCCTGGCTCCAGCGCGGGTGGGAGACCTCCGGGTTCACGTTGGCCCAGAACCCGTACTCCTTGGGCTGGATCTCCTCCCAGAAGCTGACCGGGCGCTTGTCGGTGAACTCGAAGCGGACCAGGCCCTTGGACGACTTGAAGCCGTACTTCCAGGGCAGCGCGATGCGCAGGGGGGCGCCGTTCTGTTTCGGCCCGGGCTTGCCGTACATGCCGGTGACCAGGAAGGCCAGGTCGTGCGTCGCCTCCTCGATGGTGACGCCCTCGACGTAGGGCCAGGGATACCAGGGCGCGCTCTGGCCGCTGGCGACCTCCGGGTTGTGGAAGCTGACCAGCTTGACGTACTTGGCCGCCGCCAGGGGCTTGGCCAGCTCGACCAGGGATTTGAGCGGGAAGCCGCTCCAGGGCACGGCCATGGACCAGGCTTCAACGCAGCGGTGCCGGTAGAGCCGCTCCTGCAGCGGCATCTTGGCCAGCAGGTCGTCGATGCCGATCTCGAAGGGCTTTTCGACCAGGCCGTCGATGGCCACCGTCCAGGGCCGGATCGGCAGGGCCTGGGCCTTGCGCCAGATGTTCTTGGAGGAGCCGAACTCGTAGTAGTTGTTGTAGGTGGTGGCGATCTCCTCGGGAGTCGGCTCGCCGACGATCTTGTAGCGGAGGTTGCGCTGGAAGGGATAAAGGCCCGCCGAAGGATCGGTCTCGGCCGCCTGGGCGCTCGAAACCGCACCGCCCGTCTCAGAAGCCGCCTCGGCCGCGACCTGCTCGTCCTCCCCGCAGGCCGCCAAGAGACCGCTGGCGCCGATTACGATCGGCCCGGCCGCCGCCGCCTTGATGATCCGCCGACGGTTGCGGAAGACCTCCTCGGGGGTCGCTGCGCTCTCGGGCAGCTCCCAGCCACGCTTGATCCTGATGAGCATTCGGCACGTCTCCCTTTTTGGGGCTGCGACAGAGCTAGTCGCTTTCCAGGCGCGGCGCAATTCAACGATCCGCGAGTGAAACGCGAGGTGACCGGGAAGCTGTTAAGGTAAACCGAAGCTGAATCCGCAAACCGCCCAAACCGTCTCTACTCGAGCAGGCTGCGCAGCATCCAGGCGGTCTTCTCGTGCACGGTCATGCGCTGGGTCAGCAGGTCGGCGGTGACCTCGTCGCTGCCCTCCTCGGCAGCCGGGAAGACCGAGCGGGCGGTCTTGGCGACGGTCTCATGGCCCTTGACCAGCTCGCGGATCATGTCCTCGGCCTTGGGCACGTTTTCCGACTCCTCGACCGCGCTGAGCCTGGCGTAGGCGGCATAGCTGCCCGGCGCGTAGGCGCCCAGGGCCCGGATCCGCTCGGCGACCTCGTCAACCGCGGTGGCAAGTTCCGTGTACTGCTCCTCGAACATAATGTGCAGGGTCTGAAACATCGGCCCGGTGACGTTCCAATGGAAGTTGTGCGTCTTGAGATACAGTGTGTAGCTGTCCGCCAGGACCTTGGACAGACCCTCCGCAATGTTCTCGCGGCTGTCGGCCGGGATACCGGTATCGATCGGAATGCTCATTGTCACCCCCTTGCTGGAAATCGCTGTCCACTTTTCCGGACACGAGACCATATATGGTCGCGAAGCCGGTCGGATACAACCTACATTGGAATCATTGTAATCTAATGACGAAGCCCTTGGACCGAGCTTTGCAACCAACCAGGCGAATGCTCGTCATGCCACGGCCTGCAGCTCCACGCTTCCGAGCGGGCCGAAGTCGGCCAGCGCCCTCTGCCCGGGTTGCAGATCCCGGAGCCCGGTCACAACGCCGGTGCTGACGACCTCCCCGGCCAGCAGCCCGCCGCCGCGCCGGGCCCGGTCGTTGGCGAGCCAGGTCAGCGCCTCCAGGGGATGGCCCAGAGCGTTGGCGCCCTGCCCTTCGGTCGCTATGTCACCGTCGATGCGCAGCTCGACCCGCTGGGCGGCAAGGTCGAGCTCGCGCCAAGCGGCGCTGCCCGGGCCGAGGACAAGCAGGGCGTGAGCCGCGTTGTCGGCCACCAGCTGGACCGCGCCGACCTCCGACCAGGCCGCCCCGTAGCTGCTGGTGACCACCTCGATCGCCGGGTAGGCCAGGTCGACGGCCGCCGCGACCTCGTCCCGTCCGTAGGGCTCGGAGCGCGGCGGCAGGGCTGCGCGGAGACGAAAGGCGAACTCGGGCTCCAGGAAGTGAAAGATGTAGTCCGCCGGGGCGAAGACCGCCGGGCTCTCCAACAGACCGCGCTCCAAGGCCCGTCCGGCGAAGGGCTCGGCGACCCCCAGGGCCCGCTGTGCCAGCTCGCTGGTGCAGCCGATCTTGTAGCCCCGCGGCACCGCGCCCCAGGCCCGAAGCAGGGCCGCCTGCACCTCGTAGCCCTCGTCCAGGGTCGCAGGCCGCAGCTGTTCCGGCAGGCCGTCTTCGAGGGCCCGGCCGGTCTGTCTGGCCTGCTTCAGAAGCTCGGCCGCCATCCGGGCGTGGTCGCTGATCTCTTTCCGCTCCCCACCACGCCCCGGGTCGTCCGAGTTCATGCCCGCGCCGTCCGGGTTCAGTGGGCCGCTTGATCGCTCTGGCGTTCGGAGATCACCCTGTCCGCCAGCTTGCCGATCAGTTCCTGGAGATGGTCGAAGGCGAACTCGTAGGTTCCGACGCCGAGGGTGAGCGAGCGCAGCTCGACGATGAGGTCGTGGATCTCGGACTGCGGCATGTGAGCCTGCACGACGTCCCAGCCCTGCCAGCCCTGCTTGCCGTCGAAGCCGAGGATCTGCCCGCGCCGTCCGCTGATTAGGCCGTGGACCCGCGAGGTGAAGTCGCTGGGCACCGAGATCTTGACCAGGAAGATCGGCTCCAGCAGCACCGGGTCGCACTGCGGCATGCCCTCGGACATCGCCAGGCGGCCGGCGGTCTTGAAGGCCTGGTCGGAGCTGTCCACCGAGTGGTACTGGCCGTCGTAGAGGTTGACCGCGACGTCGACCACCGGGAAGCCGAGCGGCCCGCTGCCGAGGTACTCCTTCACCCCGGTCTCGACCGAGGGGATGTACTGCTTGGGCACGCTGCCGCCGACGATGGAATCGCTGAACTCGAAGCCGCTGCCCCGCGGCAGCGGCTTGATCTCGACGTGAACGTCGCCGAACTGGCCGTGCCCGCCCGACTGCCGCTTGAAGCGGGAATGCTGCTTGATGCTCCTGCGGATGGTCTCCTTGTAGGCGGTCAAGGGCGGCGAGAGGGTGACCTCGACGTGGGACTTGCTCTTCAGCCGCTCGGCGGCCACCCGCAGGTGGATCTCGCCCTGCCCCCAGAGCAGCATCTGGTGGGTGTCCGGGTTGTGCTCGAGGACCAGAGAGGGGTCCTCTTCGATCAGGCGGCCGATGCCGCTGGTCAGCTTGACGTCGTCCTGCCGGTTGACCGGCGCGACGGCCATGGAGAAGACCGGCTTCATCGGTGCCGGCCAGGCCATGCCCGAGTCCGGATTGCGGCCCTTGGCGGTCACGAGGTCGCCGATCTGCAGGTCCTCCATCCGGCCGAGCCCGACCACGTCGCCGACACCCGCCTGGCTCACCTTCTCGCTGTGCCCGCCCATCAGCCGGAACAGCCCCGAGGGCCGCTCGCCGGCGATCGCGGTCCCCTCGGCGAGCGCGCCGTCCCAGATCCGGGCCAGGCTGAGCTTGCCGGTGTGAGCCTGGTAGAAGGTCTTAATCACGGTCGCGGTGAACCCCTCGCCGCCCAGCGGTATGCCGAGGCGCTCGGCGGTCTTGCTCGCCTCGGGCGTCTCGTGGCGCAGGGCCTTCCAGAGCCGCGTGATGCCGTTGCCGGGCTCGGCCGCGCCGAGCAGGACCGGGACGATCAGGTCGTCCTGCAGGTCCTTGGTCAACTGGCCATAGATCTCTTCGCTAGGCGGGACCACGTCCTCCAGCAGCTGCTCGAGCAGGGTGTCGTCGAAGTCGGCGAGGGATTCCAGCATCTCCTGCCGGGCCTCGGACTCGCGGTCCTTCACGGCGTCCGGCATCTGGACCAGGTCGGAGGTGGCGTTCTCCTTGTACTTGTAGGCCCGCTCGCTCGCCAGGTCGACGAAGCCGCTGATCTGGTCGCCCTCGCGGATCGGCACCTGGCGCAGCACCAGGGGCTTGGAGGACACGCTCTGCAGCGCCGAGAGAACGTCGCGGATCCGGGAGGTCGCCTTGTCCATCTTGTTGATGAACAGCATGTGCGGGATGTCGTGGTCGTCCAGGAACTTGAACAGCGGCGCCAGGGTCAGGGCACGGCTCTCCTCGGGGTCGGCGACCACCACGGCGACGTCGGCGCCCATCAGGGCGTTGTAGGACTCCTGCGCCAGCTCGATCGAGCCCGGGCAATCGAGCAGGGTCCAGGGCTCGCCCAGGTAGTCGCAGTGCGCCACGTTGAACTCGACCGACATCTGCCGCTCGCGGGCCTCGACGCTGGAATCGCCGACGGTGTTGCCTTCGCGCACCGTGCCCTTGCGGCCGATGGCGCCAGCATGGTGGAGCAGCGCCTCCATCAGGGTCGTCTTGCCGCTGGTGTAGGTGCCGACGAGCGCGGCGCAGCGTGGTCCCGAGACCGGCTTCGTGGTCATGCTTTCCTCCCTGTCGCTATCCGCCCTTTGGCGGCTTGTTGTTCCCTGCGAACAGCTTAGCCCAATGTTCCCGGAGAGGACACCGGCCTTGCAATAGAAAAGCCCCGGATTCGGGCAGCTGTAGGGCGAATCCGGGCCTGGCCAGGGTGTCTAGTGGTTAAGACCAGCACGTGTCTTCTCACCATCTGTCGTGGCCGGGGCGCGTACGCGCGGCGCTTCGCGCGACCCGGCCATCCATGGTGTCGGCGGCTCGATGGATGCCCGGATCAAGTCCGGGCATGACAGTGGATGTCAATGGCGGGCGAGGCTGGATCCGCAACAGCCCGGGGCCTAGTCGGTTAAAGCCTCGCAGGCGCGCTTGAGGCGGGCGCAGGCCTCGCGCAGGGCCTCGGTCGAGGTGGCGTAGGAGATCCGGAAGTAGGGCGAAAGGCCGAAGGCCTCGCCCTGGACCGCCGCCACGCCCTCGGCTTCCAGGAGATAGGTGACGAAGTCGCCGTCCGACTTGATCGCCGTTCCGGCCGGGGTCTTCTTGCCGATGGTCCCGGCGCAGGAGGGATAGACGTAGAAGGCGCCCTCCGGCTTGTGGCACTGCAGCCCCGGGCAGGTGTTGAGCAGCTCCACGACCAGGTCGCGTCGCTCCTTGAAGACCGCGTTACGCTCGGCGATGTAGTCCTGCGGGCCCGACAGGGCCTCGACCGCCGCCGCCTGGCTGACCGAGGAGGGGTTGGAGGTGCTCTGCGATTGCATCTTGGCCATGGCCTTGATCAGCTCGGCCGGCCCGCCGGCGAAGCCGATCCGCCAGCCGGTCATGGCGTAGGCCTTGGAGACGCCGTTGACCGTCAGGGTGCGGTCGTAGAGCTCCGGCTCGACCTGGGCCGGGGTGACGAACTCGAAGCCGTCGTAGACCAGGTGCTCGTACATGTCGTCGGTCATGACCCAGACCTGGGGATGGGCCTTGAGGACCTCGGTCACGGCCTTCATCTCGTCGTGACCGTAGGCCGCGCCGGTCGGGTTCGAGGGGCTGTTGAGGATCAGCCACTTGGTCTTGGCGGTGATCGCGTTCTCCAGGTCCTCGGCGCGCAGCTTGAAGCCGTTGTTCTGGGAGCAGGGCACGGCAACCGGCTCGCCCTCGGCCAGCAGGACCATGTCCGGATAGGAGACCCAGAAGGGCGCCGGAATCACGACCTCGTCGCCGGGATCCAGGGTCGCCATCAGGGCGTTGTAGAGCACCTGCTTGCCGCCGGTGCCGACGGTGATCTGCTCGGGCTTGTAGTCCAGGCCGTTGTCGCGCTTGAACTTCTCGGCGATCGCCGCCTTGAGCTCGGGGGTGCCGTCGACCGCCGTATACTTGGTCTCGCCGCGTTCGATGGCGGCGATGGCCGCCTGCTTGATGTTGTCCGGGGTGTCGAAGTCCGGCTCGCCGGCGCCCAGGCCGATGACGTCGCGGCCGGCGGCCTTGAGCTCGCGGGCCTTCTGGGTGACCGCGATGGTCGGGGAAGGCTTGATCCGTGACAGTCGCTTCGCAATCTGCGCCATTTCCCGCTCCCTCCGCCAAGGCCTGAGACCTTCGGGAACCTAGCCGGGGCGGACCGGCCTTGGCAACGGCAAAGCCCCGAGGGCAAAACCCCGGCAGCGCGGGCAGCGCGATTGTGCGACGGCTCGAACTTTGGAAGAGTGTCGCCTCGACCGGGGGACGCCGCCCGGCGGCCCGCGAGAACATGGATCAGGGAGGATTCCAGTTGCGACGCGCCTTACTCATTCTGTGCCTCGGCCTTGCGGTTTCGAGCCTGGCGGTCCTGGCCGCGCCCGGCGATGCAGAGGCCGCGGACGACATCACCTTCGACGCCTTCTACGGCAAATGGAAGGGCAATGCGATCGCGGAAGAGCCCCCCGGGGCCTTCCTTGGCTTCACCAGCCGCGACCTGGACATCGTGATCGGGCCCAAGGGCAACGGATTCAACCTGAACTGGACCACGATCATCTACCCTGAGGAAGAGGGCAAAGAGGTCCGGCGCCGCAACGCTTCCATCGACTTTGCGCCGAGCGACAAGCCCGGGGTCTTTCAGGCCCTGGGACGGGAGAATCCGCACAGCGAGGGCGGCTACGTCTGGGCCCGCATCGAGGGGCAGACCCTGCGCGTCAACTCCCTGACCATCGACCAGCGGGGCCTCTACACCCTGCAGGTCTACAAGCGGACCCTGACCGGCCGCGGCATGGAGCTGGACTTCGTCTCGATCACCGAGGACCTGCCGCAGCGCTCGGTCAAGGGCCGGCTGGTCAAGGTCTCGAACTGACGCCGGCGCCGGAGCGGTCGGCCTTCAGAGTGGGGCGCGGCGCAGCCTCAAGGCGTTGGCGATCACCGAGACCGAGCTCAGGCTCATGGCCGCCGCCGCGACCATCGGGCTGAGCAGGAGGCCGAAGACCGGGTAGAGCGCCCCGGCCGCCAGGGGCACGCCGAGCGCGTTGTAGACGAAGGCGAAGAAGAGATTCTGTCGGATGTTGCCCAGGGTCGCCCGCGACAGCCTCCGCGCCCGGAGGATGCCGGCCAGATCGCCCCGGACCAGGGTCACGCCGGCGCTTTCGATCGCGATGTCGGTGCCGCTGCCCATCGCGATGCCGACGTCGGCCGCGGCCAGGGCCGGCGCGTCGTTAACCCCGTCGCCGGCCATGGCGACAACCGCGCCCTGGGCCTTGAGCCCTTCGACGACCGCCGCCTTGCCGGCGGGCAGGACCTCGGCCTCGACCTCCGCGATGCCCAGGCGGCGGGCTACGGCCTCGGCCGTGGTCCGGTTGTCGCCGGTCAGCATGACCACGCGCAGGCCCTCGGCGCGCAGGGCCTCCAAGGCCGCCGGCGTGGTCGCCTTGACCGGGTCGGCGACGCCGATCAGGCCGGCCAGGGCCTCCTCGACCACGAGATAGATCACGGTCTGGCCCTCGGCGCGCAGGGCCTCGGCGCGCTCGGCGGCCCCGGCCTCGAGGCCGAACTGCGCCAGGAGCCGGCCGTTGCCCAGCGCGACCCGGCGGCCCGCCACACGGCCCCGCACGCCCTGGCCGGCCTCCGCGTGGAAGTCCTCCGCCGCCTCCAGGGCCAGGCCGCGGGCTTGGGCAGCGTCCAGGATCGCCCGCGCCAGGGGATGCTCGCTGCCCCGCTCCAGGCTGGCCGCCAGGCACAGCACTTCGGCCTCGCTGTGGCCCCCCAGCGGCTCGACCGCTTGGACCACCGGCCGGCCCTCGGTCAGGGTGCCGGTCTTGTCGACGACCAGGGTGTCGACCGCCTCCAGCCGCTCCAGGGCCGCGGCCTCCTTGATCAGCACGCCGGCCTGGGCGCCGCGGCCGGTGCCGACCATGATCGACATCGGCGTCGCCAGGCCGAGCGCGCAGGGACAGGCGATGATCAGCACCGAGACCGCCGCGACCAGGGCGTAGGCCAGGCTCGGCGGCGGCCCGAGGAGCGCCCAGAGCCCGAAGGCCAGCACCGCCACCGCGACCACCGCCGGCACGAAGACGGCGGCGACCCGGTCGGCGACCCGCTGGATCGGCGCCCGCGAGCGCTGGGCCTGGGCGACCATCTGGACGATCCGCGCCAGGAGAGTCTCGCTGCCGACGTGCTCGGCGCGCAGGACGAAGCTGCCGCTGCCGTTGAGGGTGCCGCCGATGACCTTGGCGCCGGGGCCCTTTTCGACCGGCATCGATTCTCCGGTGACCATGGACTCGTCGACCGCGCCGGCACCTTCGACGATCTTGCCGTCCACCGGCACCTTCTCGCCCGGGCGCACGCGCAGCAGATCGCCGACCTGGACCAGCTCCAGCGGCAGCTCCTCGTCCCGCCCGTCCGGCGCGACCCGCAAGGCCGTCCTCGGCGCCAGGTCGAGCAAGGCGCGCAGCGCGCCGCCGGTCCGCTCGCGGGCGCGCAGCTCCAGCACCTGGCCCAGCAGCACCAGCACGACGATGACCGCGGCCGCCTCGAAGTAGACTCCGACCGCGCCCTGGGCGTCGCGGAAGGCCGCAGGAAAGACGCCGGGCGCCAAAGCGGCGACGACGCTGAAGGCGTAGGCCGCGCCGGTGCCCAGCGCGATCAGGGTGAACATGTTGAGGTTGCGGCTGACCAGGGAGGCCCAGCCGCGCTGGAAGAAGGGCCAGCCGGCCCAGAGCACGACCGGCGTTGCCAGCAGCAGCTGCAACCAGGCGGAGGCCTGCGCCGGGATGACCGCGGCGAGCGCCGGCAGCATGTGGCCCATGGCCAGGAGCACCAGCGGCAGGGTCAGGGCGGCGCCGAGCCAGAAGCGCCGGGTCATGTCGATCAGCTCTGGGTTCGCCGCCGGCTCCAGCGGCACCACCCTGGGCTCCAGCGCCATGCCGCAGACCGGACAGTCGCCGGGGCCGTCCCGCAGGACCTCGGGATGCATCGGGCAGGTATACTCGACCCGGCTGGCCGCGACCGGCGCCGCCGGTTCCAGGGCCATGCCGCACTTGGGGCAGCTCGCCGGCGTCGCGCTCTCGACCCCCGGACACATCGGGCAGATGTAGGGGCCGGCACCGGCCGGCACGGGCGGCCGCGGTGCCGCGGCGCCGTGGCAGCAGGCCTGCGGCGCGGCTTCAGCCATCGCTGCCGGCGAGGTCCTGGAGGATCGGGCAGTCGGGCCGGTGATCGCCGTGGCACTTGGCGACCAGATCGCCGAGCACCGCGCGCAGGCTTTCCAGCTCGGAGATCTTGCGCTCGATGTCCTGAAGGTGCTGCCGGGCGATCGCCTTGACGTCGGCACTGGCGCGGCCCTGGTCCTCGTAGAGCGAAAGCAGCTCGCGGCATTCCTGGATAGAAAAGCCCAGACTGCGCGCCCGCTGCAGGAAGCGCAGGCGGTGGATATCCTTCTCCGAATAGCGCCGATAACCGTTGTCACCGCGCGCGGCCGGCATCACCAGGCCCGCCTCCTCGTAGTAGCGGATGGTCTTGGCCGGCAGACCGGAAAGCGCCGCGGCCTCGCCGATGTTCATGGCTCCGTCCTCGAAAAACTGGATGCGCTGGCTATAAATAGGGCTTCCAGTGACTGGAAGGTCAAGCCCGACCCGCCCGGCCCGTTAAGGGATCCGTAGCGCGGGGTCCCTAAAAGGGGGCAAAGCCCGGGAGAACCTCCCGACGGCACGCAACCCCCGCAGGTCCGGGAGCACGCACCCATGGCCTTCTTCCTCTTGATCCTCGCCGTCCTGTCCCTGCTGGCGGCCCTCCTCGTCCTGGCCAAGGCCGGCGCCCGCCATCGTGCCGGCGCCATGGTCGGATCCGGGATCTTCTTCACCGTCGCCGCCGGGCTGGTGATCGCCACCGCCATCCGCATCGTGCCGCCGGGCCACGTCGGCGTCGCGACCCTCTTCGGCGCGGTCCAGCCGGGCGTCTACGACGAGGGCCTGCACGTGGTGAACCCCTTCTACAGTCTGGAGGAGTTCTCGATCCGCCGGACGATGTTCGACTTCCGGGGCTCCGAGACCAACGGCAACGGACGCCACGGCAGCGCCGGCGCCGAGATCGTCTCGGTCTCCGCCGACAGCACGCCGCTCACGGTCGACATCGGCTTTCCGCTGCGCCTGAACGGCCCCATCGCCTGGAAGATCTTCCAGCGGATCGGCCCGCAGCGGGTCGTCGCCTACCAGCTGGTCATCCCGGCGGCCCGCTCCGCCGTGCGCGACGCCGTCGCGGGCTTCAGCTGGCGCGACGCGGCGACCGTATCGCGGGACAAGCTGGCGGCGCGGATCGAGGCGCGCTTCCGCGAACTGGTCGAGCGCGATCTCATCGCCGCCGGCTTCCCGGAGGAAGAGGCGCGCCAGACCTTCACGATCCAGCCGGTCCAGCTGCGCAAGGTCCTGCCGCCGCACAAGGTCCTGAATGCGGTCGCCGAGAAAATCGCCGCCGAGGAGGACCTGGAGCGCCAGAAGACCCTGACCCAGATCGCCGAGGAGGAGGCCCGGCGCCGCCAGAACGAAGGCCGCGGCGTCAACAACCTCTTCGCCGAGCTGCCCCAGGGCTTCAGCCCGAGCCAGATCCGCGAGGTCCTGGGCGCGATCGCGGACAAGACCCGGGCCGAGGCGATGATGAAGGCGGTCGAGAGCGGCCAGGTCCAGGTCGTGGTGATGAACGGCGCCCAGCCCTCGATCGCTGTGCCGCCCAACGGGCATTGATCCGCTCGGGCGGCGGCCTGCCCGGCTTCACGGCGTCGACGGCAGCGCTCCACGAACCGACCGGACGGGGCCGAGATCCGGGTCCCGGGTTTCCATGATCGGCTTGGACGGGACGAAGCCACGTTTCGCGCCGGCTCGGAACGCTCTTCCCTTGCCGGCCGTTTCCCGGCAAGCATAGCGCCGCAAAGGCTTTGGATTCGCAAGAACTTGGAGGTCCCGTGGCAAGCGCGTCCTCGACGAAAGTCATCCTCGCCGCCCTTGCCGGCAACCTGCTGATCGCGGTGACCAAGTTCACCGCGGCCTGGTTCACCGGCTCCTCGGCGATGTTCAGCGAGGCGATCCATTCCTCGGTAGACACGGGCAACCAGGGCCTGCTGCTCTACGGCCTGAAGCGCTCGAAACGGCCGGCGGATGCCCAGCATCCCTTCGGCCACGGCCAGGAGCTCTACTTCTGGGCCTTCGTGGTGGCGATCCTGATCTTCGGTCTGGGCGCCGGCGTGTCGATCTACGAAGGCGTCGCCAAGATCCAGCACCCGCACGAAATCACGAATCCGGTCATCAACTACGTCGTGCTCGGCCTGGCGATGGTCTTCGAGGCCGGCGCCTGCTGGGTCGCCTTCAAGGAGTTCAACCGTCGACGCGGCGCGCTCGGCTTCTTCCAGGCGATCCGCCGCAGCAAGGACCCCGCGATCTTCACCGTGCTGCTCGAGGACTCCGCGGCCATGCTCGGGCTGATCGTCGCCATGGCGGCGATCGCGATGGGCCAGGCGCTGGACATGCCGGTCCTGGACGGGGTCGGCTCGGTGGTCATCGGCTGCATCCTGGCCGCGACCGCGATCTTTCTGATCTGGGAAACCAAGCCGCTCCTGATCGGCGAGGCCGCCGATCCCCAGGTCGAGGCCTCGGTTCGCCAGGTCATCGCCCGCCAGTCCGGGATTCAGCGCACCAACGAGGTGCTCTCCATGCATCTCGGGCCCGACGACATCCTTCTGAACCTCAGCCTCGACTTCAAGGACAGCGAGGATTCCGCCGACGTCGAGCGCGCGATCACCGAGATGGAGGCGCAGATCAAGCGCGCCGAACCGAAGGTGCGCCGGATCTTCATCGAGGCCCAGTCCTGGCGCGGCCACCAGCGCATGGCCTAGCGTGGTGGCTTCGACATCCGGCCCGGCTCCGGTGCCGGACTTCGGAGGCCAAATCACACTGAACTCAATAAGATCGGGCCCCTCTGGCTAGGAGACCCGCGCCTGTGTGCTTCGGAATCAGGGCACCGGGGCCGCTCCCGAGGCAAGCCCATGACGGTCAAGGCGGCTCATAATGAAGCCAAGTCATAGGGTTAGCCGGCCAAACCCGGTCCCGCTGCGGTTCCCGCCGCCACAAAATCGCCGCCTTTAAACTCACCGGCCGCCGCAATCAGGCAAAATCCCCGCCGCATTCCCGCGCTCAACTGGCAGGCAGAGACCTCGGGAGAGCCGTTCCGCAAGGCAACGCAACGAGCAAGGGAGCATCGGGATAGCCATGTCGAGCCAGGACACACAGATCCCAACCACAATCCTGTTTCCCCGCGCCGCGGTCGCGCTCGCGCGAATGAGCGCCGTGACCCTGATGGTCACCTTCGGCCTGACGATCATGTTTCTGGCCGCCGCGATCCTGATCTCGCCGGGCGGGATGCGCTCGGCCCTGGCGGTCGCCCCGGTGGCGGCTCAGGAGGCGCCCCAGGACGAGCACGCGGTCCTGCCGCAGCGCCGCAGCGGATATGACTTCTAGCAAGACCCGCAGGGCGCGCCGGGGCCTTGCCGTCCTCGGCGCGCTCAGCCTCGCTCTTCTGGGCCTCGGGGCCTGGCTCTCGGGCGGGACCGGATGGATCTTCGCCAAGACGGGCGTCGCCCATGCCCTGCTCGAGAGCGCCTGGGCGGCCCGCCTTTCCGAGGGCAGGACTTTCGATCCCTGGCCCGGTGCGGGCATGCATCCGGTCGCCCGCCTCGAGGTGCCGGCCCTGGAGGTCGACCTCATCGTTCTGTCGGGCGCCTCGGCCCGGACCCTCGCCCTTGGTCCCGGGCATATCGAGGGCACCGTGCCGCCCGGCGAGGCCGGCCACTCCATCCTGACCGGAGATCTCGACCGCCACTTCGATTTCCTGAAGGACCTGGAACCTGGAACCCTGCTTTGGGTCCAGCGCAGCGACGGCGACTGGCGGCGCTACCGGGTCACGGACGCCGAAGTCCTCGATTCCCGCGAGGCACAGCTGGCGCCCGGATCCGGCTGGCCGGTCCTGTCGCTGGTTACCGACTGGCCCTTCGGGCCGGCGGAGACCAACTCGCCCTGGCGCTACGTCGTCACGGCCGAAGCGGTCACCGAGGTCGCCTTGCGCCACTAGGGACTCCGAAGACGTCGGTTCTTCTCCTCGGGCTGGCACTTCCTGTGCTATAGTCCGCTGAATTCAGCGACAAAGAAGAGGGCGCAGACGCCCACAGCGGAGGTAGCCTGAGAATGTGCGAGATCTTTGCCCGGCAGGATCCTGAGCAATACAAGAACGAGTTGCGCTCGCTGCGCTTGGCCGGCCGCTCGACCAGCATCCGGCTCGAGAGGAAATTCTGGCAGATCCTCGACGAAATCGCCGAAAGCCAAGACATGACGACTCCGCGTTTCCTCTCCACGCTCTACGACGAGGTGATCGAGATCCACGGCGAGGTCCAGAACTTCGCGTCGCTGCTGCGCGTGACCTGCATGATCTACAAGCAGGAAACCGAAGCCGGCAGAATGCCCGAGCTGCCGCCGCAGGCCCTGACCGCGGCGGAGTAGAACCGGCTTTCGGGCAAACGGCGGCCCCGGCCATCGCGCGGGTGTAGTAAGGGCTTAACACCACGGCCGTCCCGGGCGGAGTTAGACTGCTTCTAAAGAAGCGGGTGCGCCCGCCGTCGGGAGGCAGTCCATGGCAAAGGCCATTCATACGATGGTCCGGGTTCTGGACCTGGATCGTTCGATCGACTTCTACGGCAGAGCCTTCGGCCTGGAAGTGGCGGACCACTTCGACTTCGACGGTTTCGCGCTGGTCTATCTGCGCAATGCCGAGAACGATTTCGAGATCGAGCTGACCCTCAACAAGGGGCGCGAAGAGCCCTATGGCCATGCCGACGGCTACGGCCACCTCGCGGTCTGCGTCGACGACCTGGACGCCGAGCACGACCGTTTGCGCGCGCTCGGCCTCGAACCTCTGGACATCAAGGAATTCCATCGGGAAGGCGCGCTGATGGCCCGCTTCTTCTTTTTGCAGGACCCCGATGGCTACAAGATCGAGGTGCTGCAAAGGCATGGCCGCTACCAGTGACGGCGCGGCCGCAAGGCACGACAACAAATGAGAACGACAAGAAAAGTCAGGAGAGGCAAGACGATGAGTGGCAAGGGAATGAACCGGCGCCAGTTCCTGCAAAGCAGCGGGCTGGCGGCGGCGGGCACCGCGGCGCTTGCCGGCGGCGCCGTGCTCATGGCGCCCGACGGCGCCTGGGCGCTTCAGTTGAGCGCCCTCGATGGGCACAGCGGAGAGACCCTGTTGAGAATGAGCCGGCAGCTCTATCCCCACGACGCCCTCGGCGACATCTACTACGCCGGCGTCGTCGAGGCGCTGGACGCCGAGGCCAAGGGCAGTGCCGAGACCGCCAAGCTGCTGAAGGACGGCGTGGCCGAGCTCGATGCCGCCATGGGCATCAAGTGGATCGAGCTTTCCGACGGCCACCAGATGAAGGTGCTGACGGAACGGGAGGCGACGCCCTTCTTCCAGAAGGTTCGCGGCACCGCCGTGGTCGCGCTCTACAACAACAAGCTGGCCTGGCGGCACTTCGGCTACGAGGGCGCGTCCTACGAGTTCGGCGGCTATATCGACCGCGGCTTCGACGACCTGAACTGGGTCGAGAACCCGCCCGAAGACGCCAGCCCCTCGAAGGCCTGAACGGGGAGGACGCAAACCATGGCGAATTTTGATCTGAATGACGATTCCGTCTTCGTCGTCGTGGGCTCGGGCGCCGGCGGCGGCACGCTCGCCAACGAGCTATGCCAGAAGGGCGTCAAGGTGGTCCTGCTCGAGGCCGGCAAGCGCTACGCGATCGACGACTTCCAGAACGACGAATGGGATTCCTTCGGCCAGCTGTCCTGGCTCGACAAGCGCACCACCTCCGGCAGCTGGCGGGTGGCCAAGGACTTCGCGGGCCTGCCGGCCTGGATCTGCAAGACCGTCGGCGGCTCGACCGTGCACTGGGCCGGCGCCTCGCTGCGCTTCCAGGCGCACGAGTTCAAGGCCAAGACCACCTACGGCGAGATCGCCGGCACCACGCTCCTCGACTGGCCGCTGAGCCTCGAGGAGATGGAGCCCTACTACGCCAAGGCCGAAGACAAGATGGGCGTGACTCGCACCAACGACATCCCCGGCCTTCCCGGCAGCAACAACTTCAAGATCATGTACGCCGGGGCCAAGCGGCTCGGCTACAAGGACTGCCACACCGGGCAAATGGCGATCAACAGCCGACCGCGCGACGGCCGCGCCTCCTGCCAGCAGATCGGCTTCTGCTTCCAGGGCTGCAAGTCGGGCGCCAAGTGGTCGACCCTCTATGCGGAGATCCCTAAGGCGGAGAAGACCGGCAACCTGGATCTGCGCCCGCAAGCCCAGGTCCTGCAGATCCTGCACGACGACGACGGCAAGGTGACCGGCGTGGTCTACGCCGATGCCGAGGGCAATCAGCAGGAGCAAAAGGCCCGTGGGGTCGCGGTCGCCGGCAACTCGATCGAGACGCCGCGCCTGCTGCTCAACTCGGCCGGCGGCAAGTTCCCCGACGGCCTCGCCAACGCCTCCGGCCAGGTCGGCAAGAACTACATGCGGCACATGACCGGGTCGGTCTACGCGACCTTCGACAAGCCGGTGAACATGTACCGCGGCACGACCATGGCCGGGATCATCACCGACGAGTCGATCAACGATCCGGCGCGCGGCTTCGTCGGCGGCTACGAGATGGAGACCCTGGCCCTCGGCATCCCCTTCATGGCCGCCTTCCTCAACCCCGGCGCCTGGGGCCGCGACTTCACCAGCGCCATGGAGGCCTACGACCACATGGCCGGGATGTGGCTGGTCGGCGAAGACATGCCGCAGGAGAGCAACGCCATCAGCTTGCACGACAGCGAGAAGGACCAGTACGGCCTGCCGGTACCGAACGTCCACTTCGACGACCATGCCAACGACCTCGCCATGCGCAACCACGCCTACAAGCAGGGCGGCGCGGTCTACGAGGCCGTCGGCGCGACCCGGGTCCTCGAGGTGCCGCCCTATCCCTCGACCCATAACCTTGGCACCTGCCGGATGAGCGAGAAGCCGGGCGACGGCGTCTGCGACAAGTTCGGGCGGGCCCACGATGTCGGCAACCTCTTCATCTCGGACGGCAGCCAGTTCACCACCGGCGGCGCGGAGAACCCCACCCTGACCATCGTCACCCTGGCGATTCGCCAGGCGGACCACATCGCCGAACTCATGTCCAAAGGCGAGATCTGACGATTTACTTTCCCGAGCCGTGACTCGGCCCCGAGCAAAGCCGCTCGGGGCCACCTTCTTTCCGGCGCATGTCGAGAGCTCGCGTGACGGAGCGGCGCGGCCCCGGGTCATCGCAACCCGATAGGCCAAAAGGCGCAGTCCCGCTTGCGAGCCCGGCCCGGTGCCGGGGCCTGGCCGGTGGCGAACCGCGAGCGCGCGCCAAGGTTAAATCTGGTCGGAAGATCCGCGACTTGAAGGTGCAGAGACGGGAGCGCCGCGGGGCTTCGGACAGAACCGCGACGGCCGATGTGAGGACGCGGCGGCCCGGCTTCAGGCGCTTGTCTCTTTCGGCATAAAGGGCGCCAGGGCCACCAGCTCGGAACCTCCCCTCCGAACTAGACATAAAGTAATAATCCGGTGCGAAAACAATCGTCTTTTCAAGACCTTCACGCCCACCAGCAGGCGATTGCAATTAAACGAATCTTTACTCAAACCACCCACGATCTCTTGAGCGCCCGGTTTGCGGCGACATCCTGGCGGGCACGAAGCGAAGAGGATCTTTATGCGGACCCCCGTTCCTGGCCATTTCCGCCAGCGTCTTGGCGGGCCTCGGGATCTCGGACGCAATTCCTATTGTCTTGGCCGAGTCGGAGGCGAAGGGACGAGCGCCGCGGCCGGTCCCGGCAGCGGGGCAAGACCGTCGCGCGAGGGCCCGCTCGGCTGAGCGCGCCCGGCCCCCTTAGCGAGATCCAGGATGGACCGCCAGAGCCTTGTCTAGAACGCGCCACCCTTACCGGAACGCCCTCCCCGACCGCGGCCCTCGCCGGCCCCCGAGCCGGGGCGCGCGGCAGGTCTTAACCCGGGATACCGCGGGCTAGCCGATGGGCGGGTGGATTCTCAGCTCGACCTTGGCCGTGGCTTGCGCCGTCCTGTTGTGGCGGCTGTGGCGGCTGGACTCGGCCCGCGGCAATCCAGATGCCGAGGATCTGAAGCTGGCACGGCTGCTGCGGGAGTCCGTCGAGTGCCTCCCGGAGGGCTTTGCCCTTTTCGATCCGGACGACCGCCTGGTGCTCTGCAACGACCAGCTACGGCAGCTCCACCCGCAAAGCGGGAGCGCCTTCCGGACAGGCACGAGCTTTCCCGACATCCTGCGGAATGGGCTCGCGAACCGGGAATACCCGGAAGCCGCCGGGCGTGAGGAAGCCTGGCTCGCCGAGCGTCTCGCCGAGCGCAAGAAGGGCAACGCGGTCATCGAGCAACAGACGGCCGACGGCCGCTGGCTGCGGATCTGCGAGCGCCGGACGCGCAGCGGCCATATGGCCGGGATCATCTCCGATGTCACCGAACAGAAGCAGCGCGAAGCCGACCTGATCATGGCCGAGCGGGGCCTGTCGGAGGTTCTCGAATCGATGCACGAGGGCTTCGCCCTCTTCGACGAAGAGGACCGCCTGATCATGTGGAACAAGAAGTACGAGAACATGTTCCCCTTGATTCACGACGTCATCAAGTACGGTGTCCGTTTCGAGGATCTCGTCCGTGCCGCCGCCGAGCGCGGGCAGAACACCGAGTCCCTGGAGGACCGGGAAGCCTGGATTCAGGGGCGTTTGAGAATATTCCGCAGCCTGGAGTCCGATTCCGAAAGCCGCTTCACCGACGGCCGGTGGTTGCTGGCCCGAAAGTATCGCGGCAACAGTGGCCGTACCCTGGCGATCTTCATCGACATCACCGAGCTGAAGCAGCGGGAGGCCGAACTCCACGAGGCCAAGCTCCAGGCCGAGACCGCGAACCGCATCAAGAGCGAGTTCCTCGCCAACATGTCGCACGAGCTGCGCACGCCGCTGAACGCCATCATCGGTTTCTCGGACATTCTGATCAAAGAGCAGGCCGGCCCGATCGGCACGCCGGTCTACCGCGAGTACGCCAAGGACGTGAACGACAGCGGGCACCAGCTTCTCGGGATCATCGAGGACCTGATCGACCTGTCGCGCCTTGAGACCGGTCAGGTCGACCTGCGGGAGACCGAGATGAACCTGGGCGCCCTGCTGGACCTCTGCCGCCGGGCCTTCGAGGACAAGGCGGCAAGCGCGGGCGTGAGCCTGGACATCGAGTCGGAGGCCGGCGAGATCGAGATCTGGGTGGATCAGGTGCGCCTGCGCCAAGTCCTCCACAACCTGATCTCCAATGCGATCAAGTTCACGCCGAGCGGCGGCAGCGTCCGCCTCAGCGGCCGCGTGGCGGACTCGGGCGAGATCGTGATCGACGTCGCCGACACCGGCATCGGCATGACCCCGCACGAGCTCGACATCGCAGTGGAGCCCTTCCGGCAGGCCCAGTCGAGCCTGACCCGCAGTCAGGGCGGCAGCGGCATCGGCCTCACCCTCTGCAACTCCATGATCAAGCTCCACGGCGGCAGCCTCGAAATCGCGAGCAGCAAGGGCGAAGGCACGACGGCGACCCTCCGCCTGCCGGCCTGCCGCCGGCTGGTCCGCGCCCAGGCCTCGCCCCGCGCCGCCGGTTGACGTCGGGCGGCCGGCACGCAGGCTCTCCTGACAGATCCTGTCACCTGGGCTCTGGCGTCCCGGGCGCTCCGGGGGCATATAGGAGGGCATGGCCGATCAGTCCCTCGCCCCCTTTCCGACCAAGGCCGTGGTCGCCGACGCCCAGGCCGGCCGCTTCCTGCTGCAGTCCGAGTTCAAGCCCTCGGGCGACCAGCCCCAGGCCATCGCCGAGCTGCTGGAGGGCCTGGAGAACAAGGAACGCGAGCAGGTCCTGCTGGGGGTGACCGGCAGCGGCAAGACCTTCACCATGGCCCACGTCATCGCCACCATGAACCGGCCCAGCCTGATCCTGGCGCCGAACAAGACCCTGGCCGCCCAGCTCTACGGCGAGATGAAGACCTTCTTCCCTGACAACGCGGTGGAGTACTTCGTCTCCTACTACGACTACTACCAGCCCGAGGCCTACGTCCCGCGCAGCGACACCTACATCGAGAAGGAAAGCTCGATCAACGAGCAGATCGACCGCATGCGCCACTCCGCGACCCGTGCCCTCTTCGAGCGCCGCGACGTGGTGATCGTCGCCTCGGTCTCCTGCATCTACGGCATCGGCTCGCCCGAGACCTACTCCAAGATGGTCGTCGACGTGAAGGCCGGCCAGACCCTGAACCGCTCCGACCTGCAGAAGGCGCTGGTCGAGCTGCAGTACAAGCGCAACGACACCGCATTCCAGCGCGGCACCTTCCGGGTCCGCGGCGACACCCTGGAGATCTTCCCGGCGCATTACGAGGACCGGGCCTGGCGGGTCTCGCTCTTCGGCGACGAGGTCGAGGCGATTTTCGAGTTCGATCCCCTGACCGGCGAGAAGACCGACAGCCTGGAGGCGGTCCGGGTCTACGCCAACAGCCACTATGTGATCCCGCGGCCGACCCTTCAGCAGGCCGGCAAAATGATCAAGGAGGATCTGAAGATCCGCCTGGAGGAGCTGCGCTCGACCGGCAAGCTGCTGGAGGCCGAGCGCCTGGAGCAGCGCACGACCTTCGACCTGGAGATGATGGAGGCGACCGGGTCTTGTGCCGGGATCGAGAACTACTCCCGCTACCTGACCGGCCGGAATCCTGGAGAGCCGCCGCCGACCTTGTTCGAGTACCTGCCGGAGGACGCCCTTCTCTTCGTCGACGAGAGCCACGTCACGGTGCCCCAGCTCAACGGCATGTTCCGCGGCGACTACGCCCGCAAGTCGACCCTGGCCGAGTACGGCTTCCGCCTGCCCTCCTGCATTGACAACCGGCCGCTGAAGTTCGAGGAGTGGGACGTCATGCGCCCGCCCACGGTCCTGGTCTCGGCGACCCCCGGCAAGTGGGAGCTCGAGCGCACCGGCGGGGTCTTCGTCGAGCAGGTCATCCGCCCGACCGGGCTGATCGACCCGGTCTGCATCGTCCGCCCGACAGAGAGCCAGGTCGACGACCTGATGAGCGAATGCCGCGAGGTGGTCTCGGCCGGCGGCCGGGTCCTGGTCACCACCCTGACCAAGCGCATGGCCGAGGACCTGACCGAGTACCTGCACGAGGCCGGGATCCGGGTCCGCTACATCCACTCCGACGTCGACACCCTGGAGCGGATCGAGATCATCCGCGACCTGCGCCTGGGTGCGTTCGACGTCCTGGTCGGCATCAACCTGCTGCGCGAGGGCCTGGACATCCCGGAATGCGCCCTGGTCTGCATCCTCGACGCCGACAAGGAGGGCTACCTGCGCTCCGGCACCTCGCTGATCCAGACCATCGGCCGGGCGGCGCGCAACGTCGACGGCCGGGTCATCCTCTACGCCGACGTCATGACCGACTCCCTGAAGTACGCCCTGGACGAGACCAACCGCCGGCGCGAGAAGCAGCAGGCCTACAACGCCGCCCACGGCATCACCCCGGAAAGTGTCCGCAAGGACATCGCCAACATCCTGGACAGCGTCTACGAGGGCGACCACGTCACCGTGAAGACGGGCGACGAGGCGCGCAATCACCTGATCGGCCACAACCTCAAGGCCTACATCGCCGAGCTCGAGGAGCGCATGCGCGGCGCCGCCGCCGACCTGGAGTTCGAGGAGGCGGCGCGCCTGCGCGACGAGATCCGACGACTGGAGCAGCAGGACCTGGAGCTGCCCACCGACGACTCCTTCGCCGGCCGCGTCGCCCGCGCCGACGCCAAGTCCAAGAGCGGCAAGGGCAAGTACCGGCGCAAGCGGCGCGGCCCCTGAACCGGGGGCGTGCTAGGCTGCGGCATGGGGTGTCGAAGGGCCATTCTTCTCGTGGCCTCCGCCTTGGCGGGCCTGAGCGCCTGCGCGACGCGGGACCGGGCCGAGGCGGTCTACCTGTATCAGAACCGAATCACGGCCGCTCTGGCGGAGGCGGTGCAGGCCGTCGAGGCGGAGGGCGGCGACGAGGTCGAGGCGCTCTACGAGGCCGAGGCCGCCTTGCAGAGGGACTGTGGGCCCCTGCAGCGCGCCGGCTACCGGCGCTTCAACCAGGAGGAACTCGACACGGCGGAAAGGCTGGCCGCCTTCGAGTCCCTCGACGCCTGCGAGGCCAGGGCCGCCAAGGTGGAGGCCCTGATCCGCGAAGTCGACCCGGAGACGGCGGCCTATTTCCTGGCCGAGTGAGGACCGCTAAGGTCTCGGTCTTCGGGCGGATCGCGCCGTCTCGACCCCGGGGAGCAGGAGAGCCATGACCGATAGCGACAGCAGGGACAAGATCCGCAAGTCGGACAGCGAGTGGAAACAGCAGCTGAGCCGCGAGCAGTTCCACGTGACCCGGCGCAAGGGCACAGAGCGGGCCTTTACCGGGAGGTATCACGCCGACAAGACGCCGGGGACCTACACCTGCATCTGCTGCGGCGCGCCTCTGTTCGATTCCGCACACAAGTTCGATTCCGGGACCGGCTGGCCGTCCTACTGGCAGCCGATCGATGCCGAAGCGGTGGAGGAAGAGGAGGACCGCTCCTTCTTCATGGTCCGCACCGAGGTTCACTGCGCCCGCTGCGACGCCCACCTCGGTCACGTCTTCCCCGACGGCCCGGAGCCGACCGGCCAGCGCTACTGCATCAACTCCGCGTCGCTGAACCTGGTGCCCAAGGACGGGGGCGATCCCGAATAGCCGCGGGCGAAGGTCCCGGACAGCGATCCGAAGGAGAATGGGGATGCCGGACCAGTCGGCCTATCCGCTCGAAGGCGGCTGCACCTGCGGCGCGGTCCGCTATCGCCTGACCTCCGAGCCCTTGTTCGTGCACTGCTGCCACTGCCGCTGGTGCCAGCGGGAGACCGGATCGGCCTTCGTCCTCAATGCGCTGGTCGAGGCCGAGCGGATCGAGCTGCTGGAGGGCGCGCCGGAGGTCGTCGACACGCCCTCGGAGAGCGGCAAGGGACAGAAGATCAGCCGCTGCCCGAGCTGCCGGATCGCGCTCTGGAGCACCTATGCCGGCGCCGGCGAGGCGATCCGCTTCCTGCGCGTCGGCACCCTGGACGAGCCCGACCACCTGCCGCCGGACATCCATATCTTCACGGCCTCGAAGCAGCCCTGGGTCCTGCTGCCTCCGGACACCCCGGCCGTCGAGGACTACTATCGCCGCAGCGAACACTGGCCCCCCGAGAGCCTGGAAAGGCGGCGGCGCCTCCAAGGGTGACCCGCCGGGGCCCTGCGCTCGCGCAATCCCGAAGCGGCGACGGCACCGTCTGCGCATTGGATCAACGCAAACGGCCAGGAGCATCCGTCACGGCACCGACCGTTTCGGTCCGAGCCGACTTCGCTCCGGGCTCTCTTGCTTTGGGTGTTTTCGGGCTTGGGCTAGATCATCCGCAGAAAGCGCTTGATCGAACGGGTGCAAAAGCGGTCGAAGCGCTGCTTGTACTGCGCCGACCGGCTTTGATGCAGCCAGCTCATCTGGATGGCGCGCCGCTCGCCGACGAACCTCTTGTAGCCGTGGAAGGAGTGGTCCTCGCGCCGGAACGCGACCAGGGTGCCACCGATGGGCGGCACCTCGGCGGCGTAGTCTTCGATGTCCGTCTTGGAGCCCAAGAGGCGCAAGCGGCCGCCCTGATGCGACCAGTTCGTGTTGAAGTAGACCAGAACGGTGATGATCTTGCTTCGGTGGTCTGTATGGATATTGCCGTCGCTCGCCTCTGAGTAGGCGCGTATCGTTAGGGTCGTCGGGCTGTCCGCAATGTCCAGGCCGAACTTCTGGCCCAGGCGTTCGGCGAACTCGCGGCCCTCGAGCCCCTCGAGCAGGCGTCGGAAGCCAGCACCATAGGTGAGGCTTTCCGGCGACAGGTTTCCCGGCCCGGTGATCCTTGGAAAATCCCGGTTCGCGGCAGCCAGAGCCAAGGGAGTCAAAAAATGCGGCACGACGAGGAAGTCGAAGGGGTCGTGCTGAAGGCTCGCGGCCTCCAGGGCCGCGAAATCGAAAACTTTCGCTTCGGATTCCGCAGAGCAGACAGCGGCCGTCGACAAGCTGGCCATAGGCATATCCTATTGGATGTATCTATACAATCTCGCCTCTCGCGACACGTTTGCCCCCTTCTGCCCCTACGACAGCAAACGATCAAGTCCGTTTTTATAGGATACGATGCGGTCCGCGCTATCCAATTCGTGCAGTCTTCGGCCGAAAAGTAATCGAAAGAAGACACAAACTGCGAAGTACCCAGGCCCTTTCGTACCAGCTTCGACACAGGCGGTCGAAAGACTGCGCGGAGATGAGTTATCTCTGCGGCGCAAGCGACGACTTGGTTTTGGCCGTCCGGCCGGCGATCGAGCCGAGAGAAGTACGGCCCGCCGAGGCGGCCTCGACGCGGAGAGCGGCCTTTCCCGTCCCCTTCTCGCGGGCACCGGCTCGCCGGGACCGGACCCGGGCCACCTGCGGCCGGCCGTCGGACGCGGGCGGGATCCAAGGATGGGATTGAGCGCCGGCCGGCCGGACCGGCCCGCCCGGGCGAAGGTCCAGCCTAGGCCGATGCACCGGGAACGCGCCAGCGGATCGGGTTAACCGGGTTGACAGAGCGTGTTTTTTGTCTTCTCTCATCATCCGTCCTGGCCGGGACGGACCTTCGAGTCCCGCTTTCTGTAGTTCTGGCAAACGGGTTCAAGAAGCCTTGCGGCGCAGTTTCGGCGAAGTCAGCCCCTACATCGCGCGATATGTCCTGTTCTTCCTGGGACGAGGGACACGCGTGTCCGTCGAACGTTGGTTGAGAGGGCGCGAGGAGTACCGCAAGCTGAGGCTCGCGGACTGCGTCTTCGTGTCATGGGGCAAGAGCGGCCGCACCTGGCTGCGCCTGATGGTCTCCAGATTCTATCAGACCAGGCACGGCCTGACGGACAGCAGCTTCCTGGAGTTCGACAATCTGAACGCCCAGAACCCGGATATTCCGAAAATCTTCTTCACCCACGGCAACTACCTGAGGGACTACACATCGCGCTGGGACAGCCTGAGCGACTTCTACGACAAGAAGACGGTCTTGCTCGTACGCGATCCGAGAGACGTGGCGGTATCGCAGTACTTCCAGTGGAAGTATCGGATGGACCCGCCCAAGAAGGAGCTCAACGCCTACCCGCCCCACGGCGACGAAGTCTCGATCTTCGATTTCGTCATGAACCACGATGCCGGACTTCGCCGGATCGTGGAGTTCTGCAACCTCTGGGCAAAGGAGCTGCCGAAGATGAGCTCCGTGCTGGTCGTGCGCTACGAGGACATGCGCAAGGACCCCGAAGCGGTACTGGGCGAAATCCTGGCGTTCATGGGCACGGCGGGCTTATCGGACGAGATCAAGGAGGCCGTGTCCTTCGCGGCTTTCGAGAACATGAAGACGCTCGAGGAGAAGAAACTCTTCCGCTTTAGCGGCAACAGGTTGCTGCCCGGCGACCGGGGCAATCCCAACTCCTACAAGGTGCGGCGTGCCAAGGTGGGAGGCTATCGCGACTATTTCGACGACGCCCAGGTCGAGGCGCTCGATCGCTTCGTGGAAGAGAATCTCGCCGGGATCTTCGGCTACACCGAAGCGAGCGGGACGGCGCAGCCGGAGCCGCTGGCGTCGGACTATGCGGCCAGCGAGGGCGTGCGCTCCAGGACCTGAAGCGCGTCGTGGCGCAGGTGGTTGCGCTGCATTTCCTCGCGCAGCAGCGCTTCCGAGACCACGCCTTTCTCCAGACACTCCCTCAGCAGCCCGAAGAAAAAGCGTTCCTGACTGGGGTCGCGGTGCCGGCGGTAGCGGCCCAGCAGGGCATAGGGGCCGAAGAGCTTGCGCCGCGCCCGCCGGACCCAGCCCAGCGGCTGGAAGCGCTGGGTCTTTTCGGCCGGGACGAAGTCCACCGGTAGACCGGTCTTCCAGGGCTGCGTCCAGCGCTTGGTGTTGTGGAGAAGCCTGGTCTCCGGCGTCAGGGTGTCGAAATCGTTCCAGCGGTTCTCGAACAGGCCGATCCCCTCGCGCGGCTCCAGCTTCAAGCAGATCCAGTCCATGTAGTCCCGCTCGAAGGCGAACATCTCGTTGAACTGCTCTTCGCAGCGCCAATGGGTCAGCTTGGCGCAGTCCAGCAGCATCACGCTGCTGGCCAGGCCCTTGGCGCCGCCGCGCGAACGGCAGACCACGGCCTTGCCCTCCATGTCCCGGGTCAGCAGCTCGTAGATGTCGCCCACGGCGAAGACGTCCGGATCGATGACCACGGCGCGCCCCTGATAGCCCATCAACTCCGGCGGCAGGAAGCGCAGCGGGGTGAAGGACTGCAGGTCGTCGTTGCGCCAGCGCCGCTTCAGGCCATCCCTCAGGTAGACTTCGCCCTCCTTCGCCTGGAAAAAGGGGTGGTCCTTGTGATGCATGATCCGGACGTCGAACTCGTCGTTGTGGGCGCTGTTGCGCCGCAGGGAATACTCCGAGACCAACGCGCCGATCATCTGGCGGTGATTCGTCTGAATGAAGACACAGGGCTTCACGAGCGGCCCCCTTTAGGCTGCGGATGGTGATAACGTCGGCACAGGGCCCGCATGTGCCGGAAGCGGCGCGGTCTCCGTCCGGCACGAGCCGGCGCCGTCGACCGACGTGGACACGTCAGGCGCTCTCCGCGCGCCGCGGGTCATCGGGCTCAGTGTAGCCGAAGACCGGCGAGAGGCGCGAGCGGATGGTGGCCTCGATCTCGTTGACCTCGTCATCGCTGAAGTAATCCCGGTAGCCGCCGACCTTGGCGCGGCGGACCTTGTAGGTGTTCGGGTCGCTGCGGTCCTTGGCCAGCATACGCCCGCCGCTCAACCAGAACACCCGGCGCTGCTCCATCTTGCGCATGTTGTCCACGGAGGCAAACTCGACGGCGTCGCGGATTTCCTCGGGCGTGCCGGGCGTGCCGATAAACTCGGCGACCCGCGCCAAGGTCGCCTCGGGCTGGGCGCGCATGTCCTCGTAGCGCACGACCAGGACGTCCTCGAGGCGCTCGAACTCCTTTGCCCAGCCGTTCATGAAGTCGATCACCTTGGACAGTCCGGCCTCTTTCCGGGCCACGAAGTCGAAGATCGGCACCTCCTCGCCGTGCGAGGGATAGGCGTTGATCGACTTCTTGCGCGGGCGCATGCGGTAGCGCCACTGGAAGTACTGGGAAACCGCGACATCGGCCGGATTGCGCACCAGCAGAACGATCTTTCTTCCGTAGTAGTCGGCTTTGTTGTCGTCGTTGCCGGTATAGTCCTTCAGGTAGTTGTCGTGGGTGAAGAACATCTTCGGAATCGCAGGGTTCTTGTAGTGCAGGTTGTCGAAGCCGATCAGGTGCCGCTCTGACAGGCCGTGCTTGACCTGGTAGAGCCGCGACAACATGACCCGGAGCCAGGTGCGCCCGCTCTTTCCGAAGGACACGATCACGCAGTCGGCCCGGCGCAGCTTCTTGTACTGATCGCGCCCGCGGATCCAGCGCTCGACCTCGATCTTCCGGTCCTTGGGCAGATAGAAGGTGACCGCCCGGACGAGAAGACGCGTGAGCTTCTTCATCAGGCTCGAAAGGAAAGAGCGCATGACGGTTCATCCAGCACGATGATGCGAATTGGGAGTTGCAGCTACCAACAAATTGGCGGGCTTGCAAGCCCGGGGCTGGATCGGCACCCGGTGGCCGGGATTTGGGCCGCTTCGGGGTCAGGGGCGGCGCGAGAGCTGCCAAGCGGTCAGCGACACCCCATCAGGGCCTTGATCCGCGCGACCGCGGTGGCCAGGTTGTCGGCGAGATCCCCCTGGGGCGGCCGCAGGCCCTCGCCCAAGCGCACGGCCAGACCGCGATCGATCAGCATGCGATGAAACGCCCGGAAGTCGCGCGTCTGGGTCAAGAGCCCGAGGCGGTAGAGAACCCTGGCCAGCGCGATCCGGAGGCCGCTTCCCGCGGAGTCCCGCGATGGCGAGAAGATCCAGCGCGCGAAGGACCGTCGCGCCTGGTCCAGCGCGCCGAGCCGCCCCGTCGGCAGCGGGAAGATCGCCAGCGGCTTCCGCAGGCGCACGATCTCGACCATCATCGAGACGCTGTCCCCGGTCACGACGAAGCCGTCCGCCAGGTCCAGGAGCCCGAGATAGGGGTTCTCGACGGCCTCGGGCGACCACTCGAAGAGCCGGGCTTCGGGCGGCAGCTTGGCCTTGAGCTCGGCCACCAGGCTCGGCGTCGTGCGGCGGCTCGTCGTGATGTAGGGCGTGCCGCCCCGGTCCCGCACGATTTCCTCGGCGACCTTGACCAGACCGTTCACGACCGAGGCATCGAAGGCGAAGGGACTGGTCGGGCCGCCGACCATGATCCCGATCAGCGGCCGCGGCAGCTCGGCGAAGCGCGGGCGCCACGCCGTCCCGGCGGCGGCCACGGCGTCCTCGTCGACCTGCATCAGCGGCAGGCCGACCGACATGACGTTGGGCAGCGGCGGCAGGTGGGCCTCGCTGCTCGCGATGATCAGGTCCAGGCGCTCGATGGCGCAGGACGGCTTGCCGACCAGCACGATCTTCGTATGCCCGCCGGACTGCTCGCGAATCCAGAGCGCCGCCATGGACGGCCGACGGCCGATCGTGATCACCAGGTCGGGCCAGGGCGGCTCGAGCGGATCGGAGCGCGAGGGATCGATGTGATGAAGCGAGGGCACGACCCGCGGCTTGCCGAGCACGTAGGGCTCGCGCATCCGCAGGTGCTTGCGTTCGCAGTCCCAGCCCAGCGCCCCGGCCAGGGTCTCGACCTGGCCGTTGTCGCCCTTCTTGTCGCCCAGGACCAGCCAGACGCTCGGCTGGTTCCGGGTCTCGGCGGCCTGGCCTTCTGCGGGATCCCCTAGGGCAGCCATCGGCTCAGGACCCCACCGCCTTTGCCGGATTGGAGCGTGACAGCGGACGCCGCGGGCCGGCCATCACACCGCCAGTCGACCCGCCTCCGTCTCCGGGGGCGGCTGGTAGCCGAAGGACGGCGACAGGCGCGCGACCATCAGGGCTTCCAGCTCGGCGGCCTGCTCCGGCGTGAAGTAGTCCCTGTAGCCGTTCACCTTGGCGCGGCGAACCTTGAAGCTCTCGGGGTCCTTCGGATTGCGGAGGGTCAGGCCGCCCTGGCTGAAGAAGCCCTTGCTTTCCAGCTGCCGCAGGTTGTCGAAGGAGCCAAAGCGCACGGCCTCCTCGATCTCGGGCTCCTCGAAGGGCTCGCCCATAAGGTCGACGATCCGCTTGAGGGTCGCGACCGGCTCGGCCCGCAGGTCCTCATAGCGAACCATCAGGCCGGTCTCGAGCTGGGACAGATTGCGCTCCCAGGTGTTCAGGTAGTCGATCAGGAAGGGCAGGCCGATGTCGCTGTGCCGCACGAAGTCCCACATCGAGATCGTGTGGCGGTCGATCGGATGCTCGATGGCGTGGTTGATCAGCTCCTGCTTGTGGGCCGACTGGCGCTTGGTGAACTGGAAGTACCAGGAGACCGCGATATCGCAGGGGTTGCGGGCCAGAAACAGGACCGCCTTGTGGCGGAGCGGATTGTCGGAGGCGTCGGCGTCGAGCGCCTTGCCGACGATCCCTTCGTAGCTGTAGCAGCCGTTGGTCGCCGACAGCCGTGGGATCGCTGGATTCCGGCGCGAGTATTCGTCCGACTTGTGGAGGAAGGAATCGGGCAGGCCGTAGCGCACCTGATAGAGGCGCGAGAGCATGACCTTGAGCCAGGTGTTGCCGCTCTTGGGGTGCGCGATGATGATCAGCTGCGCCCGCTCGGCCTTCGCCAGTTCGTGGTCGGCGAGGAGCCGCGCGCGCGCCGGCACGCGCCAAGCCCTCGGGAGGGCCGCGGTCGGCGCCAGCACGAGCCATTTCTTGATCGCATCACTGATCTGAAGCATCACAACTCGCATCGCGACGGTATCGGGGGCGGGCCGTTGCCCGGCGCGCCGAATCGATCGCTTTTCCGGAGACTGGATCCAGACTTCTACTCAATCGGTCCGGGCCTTGCAACGGGATGAGGGCAGCCCCGCGCCGCCTGCTTGCCCCCGGCGGCGGCGCTCCCTAACCTCCACCGGAACCGAGCGGGGGACGCGATGCTGAAGGCGGTGAGCTTCGATCTCTGGAACACCCTGGTCCGGGACGGCTCCGACGAGCCCAAGCGCGCGGCCCGGGGCCTGCGCCCCAAGCCGGCGGAGCGGCGGCACCTTGTCTGGCAGGCGCTCAACGACCTGGCGCCCATCACCCCCGAGGCGGTGGCTGCGGCCTACGACGACGCCGATGCAGCCTTCGACAAGGCCTGGCAGGAGGACCTCGTCACCTGGACCGTCGGCGGGCGGCTGCGCCGGGTCCTGGACGCCCTGGGCCGCGAGCTGCCCGCCGAGGCCCTCTCGGAGATCGTGAAGGCGCACGAGGAGATGGAGATCGCGGTCCCGCCCGACGCCGTGGAGGGCATCGCCGAGGTGCTGGGCGGCCTCGCCCTGCGCTACCGGCTCTGCGTGGTTTCCGACACCCTGGTCTCGCCGGCCGGGACCCTGCGCCGCCTGCTGGCCTCCCAGGGTCTCGAGGATTTCTTCACGGGTTTCGCCTTCTCCGACGAGGTCGGCCGCGCGAAACCGGACCGGGCGATCTTCGAGGCCGCGGCCGACCAGCTGGGCGTCGAGCCGGAGGAGATGCTCCACGTCGGCGACCGCGAGCGCGAAGACGTCAGGGGCGCCAAGGCGCTCGGGATGAGAGCGGTGCTCTTCACCGCGGTGGTCGATCGCGGCAGCGCGGACACGATGGCCGACGCGGTCTGCAGAGAGGTCGCGGACCTGCCCGAGGTCATCGATGATCTCGCGGCCAGGTTCTGACGCCGGATGCTGGCCGCCATGCCGCGCCGTAGGACATCCAAGCCAGGGGCCGACAAGGCGCCGCGCGCCTGGCAGCGCATGCTCTCGGGCCGGCGGCTCGATCTGCTCGATCCCTCGCCCCTCGACGTCGAGATCGAGGACATCGCCCACGGCCTGTCGCGGGTCGCGCGCTGGAATGGCCAGACCTCGGGCGACTGGGCCTTTTCGGTCGCCCAGCACAGCCTGGTCGTCGAGGAGATCTTCCGGCGGCTTCGCCCGGCTGCCGAGCCTCCGGCCTGCCGGGCCGCCTTGTTGCACGACGCCCCCGAGTACGTGGTCGGCGACCTGATCACGCCCTTCAAGGCTTCGGTCGGGCCGGGCTACAAGGCGCTGGAACAGCGCCTGCTGACCGCGGTGCACCTGCGCTTCGGCCTGCCGGCCGCGCTGCCCAAGGTGCTGACCGCCGCGATCAAGCGCGCGGACCGCGCCGCCGCCTACCTGGAAGCGACCCAGCTGGCGGGCTTCGGCGAGACCGAGGCCAGGCGCATCTTCGGCCGGCCGCGCGGCTACGAGGACCTCGGGCTCGACCGCGTCCGGCTTGAGCCCTGGCCGCCCTCCGAGGCCAAGGCCCGTTTCCTGTCGCGCTTTGCGCAGCTGGACGACCCGGCCGCCAAGGCGACCTGACGCGGCCCAAAGGCGCTGGACCGCGGCGGCGGCCACGGTTATCTGTCACCGCCATGGCCGATATCTTGCTGATCGCCTCGCTCCTGCCGCCGCTCGCCTGGCTCTATTTGCTGCACTTCCACGGCGGCTTCTGGCGCGGGCGCGAGCGCCTGGACGGGGCGCCGGGCAAGCTTGCCGACTGGCCCGCGGTCGTGGCCATCGTGCCGGCGCGTAACGAGGCCGAGGTCATCGGCCAGGCCATGGCCTCCTTGCTGCGCCAGGATTATCCCGGCGCCCTCTCGGTCATCCTGGTCGACGACCACAGCGAGGACGGCACGGCCGAGGCCGCGAGCGCGGCGGCCCGCGCAACGACCAACCCCGAGCGCCTTCAAGTCCGGCAGGCCCGAGACCTGCCGGCCGGCTGGCTGGGCAAGCCCTGGGCCCTGTCGGAGGGCCTGCGCCAGGCCGACGCGCTGACGCCCGAGGCGCCCTACGTCTGGTTGACCGACGCCGACATCGCCCACGACCCGCTGAACCTGCGCCGCCTGGTCGCCAAGGCCGAGGCGGAGGACCTCGACCAGGTCTCGCAGATGGTGCTCCTGCGCAGCGAGGGCTTCTGGGCCCGGCTGCTGATCCCGGCCTTCGTGTTCTTCTTCCAGAAGCTCTACCCCTTCGCCTGGATCAACGACCACCGGCGCAAGGTCGCGGGCGCCGCCGGCGGCTGCGTTCTGCTGCGGCGGCAAGCGCTCGCCGCGGCGGGCGGCTTCGCGGAGATCAAGGACGCGCTGATCGACGACTGCACCCTGGCGCGCGCCGTCGCCGACCGGGGCCGCCCCGGCGGCGGCCGGCTGTTCCTCGCCCTGACCGACACGGCCGAGAGCCTGCGTCCCTACGAAGGTCTGGGCGGGGTCTGGCGCATGGTCGCGCGTTCGGCCTACACCCAGCTTCGGCATTCGCCTCTGCTGCTGCTCGGCACCCTGCTCGGCATGGCCTTGCTCTACGCCCTGGCGCCGACGATCGTCTTGAGCTTCCCCTGGCACGCCGCCCTTCTGCCGGCGGCGCTGAGCCTCTTCGCCTGGGCGTTGATGGCCGGCGCCTTCCTGCCGACCCTTCGGCTCTACCGGCAGCCACCGGCATTCGCTCTCTTGCTGCCGCTCGCGGGTCTGCTCTACGCGGCCATGACCCTGGATTCGGCGCTGGCCCATTGGCGCGGCCGCGGCGGCGCCTGGAAGGGCCGGGTCGCAGGCGGCGCGGCGCTGGAACGGGGCGGCAACGCCGGTTAAGCTGCGCGCCATGACCGATTCCCCAGGCCAGGTCGAAACGCCCTCGGGCAAGGGCGCCGGCGACGAGAACTTCCCGGTCGGCTCCTTCCTGCTGCCCCGGCACCTGCGCCCGCACATCGCGGTCTTCTACGCCTACGCCCGGGCCATCGACGACATCGCCGACAACCCGGAGCTCGCGCCGGAGGACAAGGTCGCGCGCCTCGACCGCATGGCCGCCGCGATCGAGGGCCGCGAGTCCGGCGTGCCCGCCCTGGCGACGGCGGAACGCATGCGCCAGAGCCTGCTCGAGACCGACATCACCACCAAGCACTGCCTGGACCTGATCTCCGCCTTCCAGCAGGACGCGGTCAAGCTGCGCTACGACGACTGGGCCGACCTCCTGGACTACTGCGACCGCTCGGCGAATCCGGTCGGGCGCTATCTGCTCGATCTGCATGGCGAAAGCCCGGAGGGCTATCCCGCCTCCGATGCGCTCTGCAGCGCCTTGCAGGTGCTCAACCACCTGCAGGACTGCCAGGACGACTACCTGAACCTTGACCGCGTCTACCTGCCGGGGGACTGGATGGCCGAGGCCGGGGTGACGGTCGAGGCCTTGGACGGCGACGCCGCGAGCCCGGGGCTGCGCCGGGTCATCGACCGCTGCCTGGACGGCACCGAGATCCTGGTCCGGCAGGCCAGCGAGCTGCCCGCCCGCCTGGACAGCCTGCACCTCGGGATGGAGTCGGCGGTCATCGTCCGCATCGCCGAGGCGCTGACCGTCCAGTTGCGGCAGCGCGATCCGGTGGCCGAGCGCGTCGAGCTGAGCAAGCCGGCCTTTCTTTGGTGCGGCCTGCGTGGCGCCCTCGGCGAGATCCTCGGCCGGCTGCGCCCCAGCGCAAAACGCTTGCAGCCGGCAGGCGAGCGCGGGTAGTTCAGGGGACGCCGCTCCGGGGGTCCGAAGGCATGCCCAAGGCCGATACCTTGACCAGCACCGATTTGGAGGCTGCGCGCGCCCACGCGCGCCAGGTCGTCGAGGAGTCCGCGACCTCCTTCCTCTGGGGCATGCGCATCCTGCCGGAGGCGCGGCGCCGGGGCATGTTCGCGATCTACGCCTTCTGCCGCGAGGTCGACGACATCGCCGACGAGGAAGGCCCCGAAGACGAGAAGCACGCCCGCCTCGCCGCCTGGCGCGAAGAGATCGAGCGACTCTACGCCGGCCACCCGACCTACCCGACCGCCCTCGCGCTGCTCGAGCCGGTGCGCAGCTTCGCCCTGCCCCGCCAGGAGTTCATCGCCCTGATCGACGGCATGGAGATGGACGTGGGCGAAGGCCTGAACGGCCCAAGCCTGGAAGACCTCCGCTGCTACTGCCGGCGGGTTGCCGGCGCGGTCGGTATGCTGTCGATCAAGGTCTTCGGCGCCCTGGAGCGCGAGGCCGAGGAGCTGGCCGTCACCTTGGGCGAGGCGCTGCAGCTGACCAACATCCTGCGCGACATCGCCGAGGACGCGGCGCGCGGCCGGCTCTACCTGCCGCGCGAGCTGCTGGACAAGCACGGGATCGCCTCGCGCGACCCCGCCGAGGTGCTTCACCATCCGGCGCTGCCGGCGGTCGCGGCCGAGCTGTCCCGCACGGCGCGCGAGCGTTTCGAGCGCTCCCGCGCCCTGATCGCCCGCTGCGACCGGCAGCACCTGAAGCCGGCGATCCTGATGATGGAGGTCTACGACCGCATCCTCCAGAAGCTGGAGGCGCGCGGCTGGACGTCGCCCGAGGTGCCGGTCAAGGTCCCGAAGCTGGAAAAGCTCTGGATCGCCGTCCGCCATGGCATGCTCTAGATGATGGCCGCGACCGCCACGGCGACCGCGCCTTTGGCGCAAGCCCCCGGAGCCGACGCCGGCGGCCGCTGCCACGTCGTCGGCGCCGGCTTGGCCGGCCTCGCCTGCGCAGTCGCCCTGGCCGAGCGGGGCCGCGCGGTCAGCCTCTACGACGCCGCCGGGCAGGCCGGCGGGCGCTGCCGTTCGCTCTTCGACCAGAGCCTCGATCGGCCGATCGACAACGGCAACCACCTCCTGCTCTCGGCCAACCGGGCGGCGCTGGGCTTCCTCGACACCATCGGCGCCGGCGACAGCCTGGTCGGGCCGGCGGAGGCGGTCTTTCCCTTCCTCGACCTGCGCAGCGGCGAGCGCTGGACCCTGCGCCCGAACGACGGGCCGCTGCCCTGGTGGATCCTCTCCGCCCGGCGGCGCGTTCCGGGCAGCCGCCTCGGCGACTATCTCAGGGGCCTGGCGATCCTCCGTGCCAATGACCGGGACACGGTGACCGACCGCATCGCCGCCGAGGGCCCGCTGTGGGAGCGCTTCTGGGAGCCGCTGACGGTCGCCGCCCTGAACACCGCCCCCGAGGAGGCCTCGGCGCGGCTGCTGCGGGCTGTGGTGATGGAGACCTTCGCCCGCGGCGCGGCGGCCTGCCGACCGCTGATCGCGAAGCAGGGACTCTCCGACAGCTTCGTCGCGCCCGCCCTGGCCCATCTCCGGGCCCGCGGCGCCGAGATCCTGTTCAACCGGCGGCTCCGTTCGATCGAGGATGACGGCGTGCGCGTCACGGCGCTCGACTTCGGGACGCAGCGGCTCAGCCTCGGTCCCCAGGACTCTCTCGTGATCGCCCTGCCCGCGCCCGGCGCCAAGGCCTTGCTGCCGGAGCTCGACGCGCCGCTGGAGACGCGCCCGATCGTCAACGGCCACATCCGCCTGCCGCATCCGGTCGGCCTGCCCGAAGGCGGGCCGGTGCTCGGCCTGATCGGCGGCACGGCGCAGTGGCTCTTCCTGCGCGGCGACGTGGTCAGCCTGACCGTGAGCGCCGCCGAAGAGCTCGCCGGGCTGCCCAACGAGACCGTGGCCGCGCGCCTTTGGCAGGACACCGCCAAGGCGCTGGAGCTCGACCCGGCCGAGGTCCCGCCGATTCGCATCATCAAGGAAAAGCGCGCCACCTTCGCCCAGACACCCGAGGCCGCGGCGCACCGACCGGGCCCCACCACGCGCTGGCGCAATGCCTTTCTCGCAGGGGATTGGACCGACACCGGCTTCCCCGCAACCATCGAAGGCGCCATCCGCTCGGGGCAAGCCGCAGCAAAAAAACTTGCAAACCCTTAAGAATCTTGCCAATTCACGCTATTGCACTGAAACGCGGCCTGCTCTACCTTCTCGCGCGGCGGGCAGTTACCAGGAACAAAGTGGGGAAGTCGACACACAATGGATTCCCACGCCCGAGTCATCGAACCGGAATCCCCAAACCTCGAATCAGTCATCGAAGACGCCAAGGAAGAGCTGTTGAAGCGGCAACGCGACGACGGCCACTGGATCTTCGAGTTCGAGGCGGACGCGACCATTCCGTCGGAATATCTGCTGTTGCAGCATTTCCTCGGAAGCGTCGACGAAGCGTTGCAGGCGAAGATCGCCGTCTATCTGCGTCGCATTCAGGGTGAACACGGCGGTTGGCCGCTGTTCTTCGACGGCGACCTGGACGTCTCCGCCACGGTCAAAGCCTACTACGCTCTGAAGTTGGCCGGCGACGACCCCGAGACGCCGCACATGGTGCGGGCGCGTGAGGCGCTCCTGGCCCGGGGCGGGGCGGCCAAGGCCAACGTCTTCACCCGCATCACCCTGGCGCTCTTCGGCCAGGTGCCTTGGCGGGCGGTGCCGGTCATGCCGGTCGAGATCATGCTGCTGCCGCAGTGGTTCCCCTTCCACCTCTCGAAGGTGTCCTACTGGTCGCGGACGGTGATCGCGCCGCTGCTGGTGCTGATGGCCCTGAAGCCCAAGGCCAAGAACCCCAAGGGCGTCGACATCCGCGAGCTCTTCCTCCAGGACCCGGAGGACGAGGACTACAAGATGAACGCCACCGGCAAGGCGCTGGGCTCGGTCTTCGTCGGGATCGACAAGGTGCTGCGCGCGGTCGAGCCCCTATTCCCGAAGAAAAGCCGCGCGCTGGCCATCGACAAGGCCGTCGACTTCATCAAGCCGCGGCTCAACGGCGAGGACGGCCTGGGCGGCATCTTCCCGGCTATGGCCAACGCGGTCATGGCCTTCGAGGCCCTGGGCTATCCGCGCGACGACGCCGACTTCGCGACTGCCCGCGACGCCATCGAGAAGATGCTGGTGGTGCGCGAGGACGAGGCCTATTGCCAGCCCTGCCTCTCGCCGATCTGGGACACCTGCCTGGCCGCCCACGCCCTGCTCGAGGCCGGCGAAGACCCGGACGGCGGCGCCATGCGCAAGGCCTACCAGTGGCTGCTGGACCGCGAGATCACCGAGGTCAAGGGCGACTGGGCCTGGCAGCGTCCCGACCTAGCGCCCAGCGGCTGGGCCTTCGAGTACCGCAACGACCACTATCCCGATGTCGACGACACCGCGGTCGTGGTCGCCGCCCTGGACCGGGCCAAGACCCCCAATCACCACGCCGCCGTCGAGCGGGCCGCGGTCTGGATCGAAGGCATGCAGAGCCGCAACGGCGGCTGGGGCTCTTTCGACGCCGACAACACCTGCGACTATCTGAACTACATCCCCTTCGCCGACCACGGCGCCTTGCTCGATCCGCCGACGGTGGACGTCACCGCGCGCTGCATCTCGATGCTGTGCCAGCTCGGCTACGACCGGAACCATCCGGTTGTCGCCCGCGGCCTAGCGTACCTGCGCAGCGAGCAGGAGGAGGACGGCTCCTGGTACGGCCGCTGGGGCATCAACTACGTCTACGGCACCTGGTCGGCGCTCTGCGCCTTCAACATCGCCGGCGAGGACATGCAGGCCCCGCACATCCGCAAGGCGGTCGAATATCTCGAAACCGTGCAGCGGGAAGACGGCGGCTGGGGCGAGGACTGCGCGACTTACTGGCTCGAGCGACGCAAGGAGGTCAAGGCCAGCACGCCGTCGCAGACCTCCTGGGCCCTGCTCGCCCTGATGGCCGCAGGTGAGGTCGACAGCCCAGCGGTCGAGCGCGGCGTCAACTACCTGCTGAACCTGCCGCGCGAGGGTGCGAAGTGGCAGGAAGACCACTACACGGGCACCGGCTTCCCGCGGGTCTTTTACATCCGCTACGACGGCTACAGCGCCTACTTCCCGCTCTGGGCCCTGGCCCGCTACCGCAACCTCCGCCAGGCCAACGAGCGCAGCGTCAGGTACGGCATGTGACCCGGCTGGGCGTGGTCGTCGGCCTCGCCGCAGAGGCCGAG
Source organism: Kiloniellales bacterium (assembly GCA_030066685.1). Classification (NCBI taxonomy): domain Bacteria; kingdom Pseudomonadati; phylum Pseudomonadota; class Alphaproteobacteria; order Rhodospirillales; species Kiloniellales bacterium. Next base: position 55,503 of record JASJBF010000016.1, read on the forward strand.
ATCATCGCTCCTGCCGAGCCGCTGGGCGAAGGGCCGGCTTCCCTGCTGGCGATCTCGGGCGCCGACAGCGACCGCGCCGCCGAATCCGCCCTACGGCTGATCGCCGAGGGCGCCGGGGCGCTCTTGTCCTTCGGCATCGCCGGCGCGCTGTCACCGGCACTTCGCCCGGGTGCCTTGATCCTGCCCCCGACCGTGATCTGCCCGGATGGCCAACAGGCCGAGACCGACCCGCGGTGGCGTGACAATCTCGGTGCCTGCCTTGAGGAACAAGGCCTCACGGCCCTCGCGGAGCCCCTTCTGGGAAGCGCGGAGACGGTGACCACGCCCGACGCGAAAGCTGCCCTCTTCGCGCGCCATGGCGCCCTGGCGGTGGACATGGAGAGCCATGCGGTGGCGACTGCCGCCCTGGCGGCCGGGCTGCCCTTCCTGGTGCTGCGGAGCATCGCCGATCCCGCCGGACGGGCCCTGCCGTCCTGGGCCATGGCGGCCACCGGTCCCGACGGCCGGGTCAGGCTTGGGACCGCAGTCGTGGCCCTCTGCCGCCGGCCCTGGGAAATCCCAGCGGCGATCCGGCTCGGTGCCGAGACCCGGCGCGCGCTGAACGCCCTAGGCCGCGCTGTCCGCCTTTGCCCGCGGCTCGGGCTGCCGCTCTGAAGACCCCGCCGCGGGGGCGTGGATCTCCTCGACCGCCTCGCGGACCAGGGCATCGAAGACGAACTCCGCCGGCCGCTGCTTGTCGAGCGGGATCTCCGGCGCCATCGGGCCCTCGGTGTCGATGCCCTTGCGAGACAGCTTCCAGGCCTTGAGCGGGTTGTTGAGGGTGTCGGTCACCGCCGTCGCCTCGTAACCGCAGTGGACCATGCAGTTGGCGCACTTCTCGTAGTTGCCGGTCCCGTAGCCGTCCCAGTCGGTCGACTCCATCAGCTCCGTGAAGGAGGCGGCATAGCCCTCGTTGAGCAGGTAGCAGGGCCGCTGCCAGCCGAAGATGTTGCGGGTCGGGTTGCCCCAGGGCGTGCACTCGTAGGTTTGGTTGCCGGCCAGGAAGTCGAGGAACAGGGTCGACTGGCTGAAGTCCCAGTTCTTGCCCTCGCCGCGTCGGAAGACGTCGCGGAAGAGGTTCTTGGTCCGCTCGCGAGTCAGGAAATGCTCCTGGTCCGGCGCCCGCTCGTAGGCATAGCCCGGCGAGACCGTGATCCCGTCGACCTTGAGCTCGTCGGTCACATAATCGAAGAACTCGGCGACCTTGTCCGGCTCCGCGTTGTTGAACAGCGTCGAGTTGACGTTGACGCGGAAGCCCTTGGCCTTGACCGCCTTGATCGCCTTGATCGCGCGCTGGAAGACGCCCTTCTGGTCGACCGCGTGGTCGTGCTCCTCCTCCAGGCCGTCGAGATGGATGGAGAAGGTCAGATAGGGGCTCGGCTTGAAGAGGTGGAGCTTCTTCTCCAGCAGCAGCGCGTTGGTGCAGAGGTAGACGAAGCGCTTGCGCTTGATCAGCTCCGAGACGATCTCGCCGATCTCCTTGTGCAGCAAGGGCTCGCCGCCGGGAATCGAGACCATGGGCGCGCCGCACTCCTCGGCCGCCTGGATGCAGTCCTCGACCGAGAGGCGCTTGTTGAGGATGGCGTCCGGATAGTCGATCTTGCCGCAGCCCGGACAGGCCAGGTTGCAGCGGAACAGCGGCTCCAGCATCAGCACCAGGGGATAGCGCTTCCGTCCGGTCAGGCGCTGCTTGAGGATATAGGCACCGACGCGGATCTGCTGTCTCAGGGGAATCGGCAAGGTCTGGACCCTCTCATCCGTGAACTGCGAGCGCTCAAGCCTCCGTCCGGCCCGAGGCGGCCGGCGCAGAGTTGCGAATCAGACGCATTTAGCGCGGCGTCGCGGTAAAAATGCCCCTTCCGCAGCCCGGCTTCAAGGCCAAGCAGACGCAGAAGGCCGAACGGCGCGAAAGAACTTGCGAGGCGTGATCCCTCGGCCACAGCCTTCGCCCCCGTAGTGGGCCGGCAGGTTCGGCGCCGGAGCTATTGCAGATAGCCGCCCCGCCTGAACCATTCGATGGAGTCGGCCAGCGCCTCCTCCCAGGGCCGAAAGCGATAGCCCAGGTCGGAGATGGCCTTGGCGCTGGAAAAGAACATCCGTTTACGCGCCATGCGGACGCCTTCGATCGTCACGAAGGGGGTGCCGTTTGGGCGCAGCCGCGACCAGGCTTCGGAGGCCGCCGCGATCGGCATGACCACGCTGTGCGGCAGCTTGACCCGCGGGGCCTTGCCGCCGGTCAGCTGAGCAATGCCCTCCAGGATCTCGGCCAGGGTCATGTTGGTCCCGCCCAGGATATATCGCTCGCCGATCTGACCGATGTCATAGGCCAGGAGATGGCCCTCGGCGACATCGTCCACATGGACCACGTTGAGGCCGGTGTCGACGAAGGCCGGCATGCGCCCGGCGGCGGCCTCGACGATCATGCGCCCGGTCGGGGTCGGCTTGACGTCGCGCGGCCCGATCGGCGTCGAGGGGTTGACGATGACGATGGGCAGGCCGGCCTCGGCGATCAGCTCATTGACCGCCTCTTCGGCCAGGAACTTGGAGCGCTTGTAGTGCCCGATCATGTCCTTGAGGTTTGACGGCGTCTCCTCGTCGGCCGGCGTACCATCCCTGTGGATGCCGAGGGTCGCGACCGAGCTGGTGTAGACGATTCGCTCCACGCCGGCGTTGGCCGCCGCGCGCAGGAGGTTGCGGGTCCCCTCCAGGTTGGCCTGGTAGATCTCGTCCGGCCGGCGCGACCAGAGGCGGTAGTCGGCCGCCAGGTGATAGAGCCCGCGGGCGCCGGCAACCAAGGTCGACAGCGACGGCGGATCCAGGAGGTCTGCCTCGACGACTTCGATATCAAGGCCTTCGAGGTTGCGCCGGTCGCTCCCGGCGCGGGCCATCACGCGCACGGTCTCGCCGCGCTTCAACAAGCTGCGAACCACGGACGAGCCGACGAAGCCGGTGGCCCCGGTAACGACGACGGTCAAGACTGAGCCTCCCCTCCTGATCCGGCCAGAGCCTGCAGGGATTCCTGGGACGACGGCGGATTCTGACGACACCACATTGACTTGTAAGCCGAAAGGTACGACCTAATGCGCGAGGGAAAAACGGGTGCGCACGACATCCGAACGAGAGCTTACTGCCCAGCCGAAACCCGCGCCAGAGGAGATATTGTGTCGCGTTTCCTCGTTGTCATCCTGACACTTCTCTTCACCCTCGGCTCCCCTGCGGCGGCCGGCGATTCGACCGGGCCGAGCGCGGCGGTCGCGCGGCTGAACGCGGCCCTGCTGGACGCCATGAAGAACGCAGCGCAGCTCGGCTACACGGGGCGCTACCAGCGCCTGGCCCCGGTCCTCAGCGAAACCTTCAACTTTCCGGTCATGGCTCGGGTCTCGGTCGGCCGGCATTGGTCCAAGCTCTCCGCCGAACAGCGCGATCGGCTGGTCGATGCCTTCTCGCGCATGAGCATCGCGACCTTCGCCGCCCGCTTCGACGGCTACTCCGGGGAGAAGATGGAAGTCCTCGGCGAGGAGGAAGGCCTGCGGCAGTCCGTTCTGGTACGCAACCAGCTGGTCAAGGCCGACGGCGAGATCATTCCCCTGCACTACCTGATGCGCAAGTTCGAGGCGGGCTGGCGTGCGGTCGATGTCCACCTGGACGCCAAGTTCAGCGAGGTGGCGACAAAGCGCGCGGAATACACCTCGGTCATCAGCCGCGAGGGCTTCGACGCCCTGATCACCAGCCTCGAGCGGAAGATTGCCGAGCTGGCCTCCGGCCAGTCAGGCGACCAGGGATAAGGCCGCTCCACCTCAGATGATCGCGTGACGGATCCGGGCGGAGACCCATTCGCTGACCACGACCGTCAAGAGGATCGCGATCAGGATCACGCTGACCTTGCTCCAGGCCAGCTCCATCACCGAGGCGTTCAGCTGGATCCCGATGCCACCGGCGCCGACCAGGCCGAGGATCGTCGATTCCCGGATGTTGATGTCCCAGCGGAACACCGAGATTCCGGCGAAGGCGGGGGCGATCTGCGGCACGATGCCGTAGGCCAGGACCTGCGGCTTCGCCGCGCCGGTCGCGGTGACCGCCTCGACCTGGCCCGGATCGATCTCCTCGATCGCCTCGTAAAGCAGCTTGGCGACGAAGCCGATGGAACGGAAGCCGATCGCGATGATCCCAGCGAACTCGCCCGGCCCGACGATGGCGACCAGCAGCAGCGCCCAGATCAGCGAGTTGATCGAGCGCGAGGCAACGATGATGAACAGCGCGATGGGACGCAGGAAGACGACGCTGGGCGTGGTGTTGCGGGCGGCGAGGAAAGCGACGGGAACGGCGATGACGATCGCCATCGCGGTCCCGATCGTGGCGATGTTCAGGGTGTCCCAGAGCGGCACCCAGAGCTGGTCAATGTAGCTCCACCGCGGCGGAACCATGCGGTCCGCCAGGTCGCCGGCCTGGGTGCCGGCGTCGAGGACGAAGAACCAGATCGTCTTGTCCGAGATCAGCTGGAAGCAGTAGAGGAAGACCATCATCCCGATCAGCCAGCCGGCCCAGATCGCAAGCTGCCGGCCGCGCTCGCGCCGCTGCCAGACCTTGAGGCCGCCTTGTTCGCGAACCGGCATCACTGCACCCACTTGCGGACGTAGCCGGAGAGGTACTCGATCGCCATGACGATGGCGATGATGACCAGCAGGATCGCCGCCGCCGAATCGAACTCGTAGCGCTCGAAGGCGGTGTTCAGGGTCGCCCCGATCCCGCCGCCGCCGACGATGCCGACGACCGCGGATTCCCGGAAGTTGATGTCGAAGCGGTAGAGCGACAGGCCGATGAAGCGGGGCAGGACCTGCGGCTGGACCGCGTAGTTCAGCCACTGGAACCAGCCGGCGCCGGTCGCCCGCACCGCCTCGGCCTGGGTCGGGTCCATGTCCTCGATGTCCTCGGCCAGCAGCTTGGCGAAGAACCCGATGGTGGCGAAGCTGAGGGTAACGAAGCCGGCGAAGGGCCCGAAGCCGAAGAGCTTGACGAAGAAGATCGCCAGGAGGACCTCCTGGAAGCTGCGCGACACGGCGATGATGCCCCGGCAGACGTAGTAGACCGGCAGCGGCGCGATGTTGCGCGCCGCGCCCAGCCCGACCGGCACCGAAATCAGGATGCCGACCACCGTCGAGGCCACGGTCATCCAGAGGCTTTCGTTGATCCCCTCGAGGATCTCCTCCCAGCGCGAGGTGAAGTCCGGCGGGAAGAAGGCGGCGATGAAGGCCTGGCCGCGCGGCAGGCCGTCGTAGACCCGCGACCAGTTGACCTCGATGGTGCCGAAGGCGGCCGCCAGATAGAGCGCGACGCCGAGGCCCAGGGTCCAGCGCAGCCAACGGCGCTTGATCAGCGGCGGCGGCCGCCAGCGGCGCCCCGCCACCGTCGCCATGGTCATGGCCGCGCGCCCATCAGGTCATGCCCGCCAGCCGGTCGCGGTCGGGCTCCGGCAGGTCGTGGTGCGCCGTGGTGTCTTCGGCCTCGTCGTCCTCTCCGTCCTTGCCGATCGTCGACGACCAGTCCTCCTCGCCGTAGATCTGGGTCAGGACCTTGTCGGTCAGGCCCTGTGGCCCGCCGTCGTAGACGATCTCGCCGAGCTGCAGGCCGACGATGCGCTGGGCGAACATCTTGGCCAGCAGGACGTCATGGATGTTGATGATCGCCGGCAGGGCCCGCTCCTCGCAGAGCTCGCAGATCAGGCGCATGATCTGCCGCGAGGTCTTGGGGTCGAGGCTGGCCGTCGGCTCGTCGACCAGCAGCAGCTGAGGGTCCTGGATCAGCGCCCGGGCGATCCCGACCCGTTGCCGCTGGCCGCCGGAGAGCTCGTCGGCCCGCTTGTCGACCATGTCCTCGAGCCCGACCCGTGCGAGGAGCCGGAAGGCCTCGTCGATGTCCCTCTGCGGGAAGCGCCGGAAGTAGCTGCGCCAGAAGCCGACGTAGCCCAGGCGGCCCGAGAGCACGTTCTCCATCACCGTCAGGCGCTCGACCAGGGCGTACTCCTGAAAGATCATGCCCATCTGGCGGCGCAGGCGGCGCAGGGCGCGGCCGCCCAGGCTGGTGATCTCGACCGTGTCCAGCCAGACCTTGCCGCCGCTCGGCTCGACCAGGCGGTTGATGCAGCGGATCAGGGTCGACTTGCCGGCCCCAGACGGGCCGATCAGGGCCAGGACCTGGCCCTTGGGCATCTCAAGATCGACGCCCTTCAGAGCCAGGTCCCCCGTCGGATAGCGCTTGGTCAGCCCCTCCAGGCGCAGCACGCCCCGCCTCCTCGGCCGCCGGCGCCGTTCAGCGGCAGTCGTAGGAGACGCCGTTGGCCGCGTCGATCTTGCGGATGACGTCCCAGTCCGACTTGTGGTGGATCGAGACGAAGCGGTCTTCCTTCTTGAACTCCTGCTTCAGGTCGCTGCCTTCCCAGTCGAAGGTGAAGAAGGCCTGCTTGATCTTGGCGACCAGGGCCGGATGCAGGTTGTGGGCGTGGCCGTAGCCGGTGGTCGGGAAGGTCGCCGACCTGTAGATCGTATTGATCTGCTCGGCCTTGATGACCTCGCGGTCGATCATCCGCTTCAGGACCGAGTTGGCGACCGCGGCCGCCTCGTAGTCCTTGTTGGCGACGCCCAGGATCGAATTGTCGTGCTTGCCGGAAAAGGTGGTGGTGAAGTCCTGGTCGGCGACCATGCCGAACTCCGACTTGAGCAGCGCCGAGGGCGCCTTGAAGCCGGAGTTCGAGGTCGGCGAGGTGAAGGCCAGCTGCTTGCCCTTGAGGTCGGCCGGCGTCTGCAAGGGGCTGCCGGCCGGGACGATGATTTCCATCTCGTACCCGAAGGAGCCGTCGGCCGAGGCCATCATCGCGAAGGGCACGAAGCCGGCGCAGTTCACGGCCACCGGGTTGCCGCCGGTGTTGACCCCGGCCACGTGCAGCCGGCCGGAGCGCATCGCCTCGTACTGGGCGGCGTAGGACTGGACCGGGAAGAAGACCACCTTGCGGCCGGTGACCTTCGACATGTGGTCGATGAAGCTCTGCCAGACCTTGGCGTAGACCGCCGGATCCTCGACCGGCGTATACGAGAAGATGACGGTGTCCGGATCGACCCACTTGCTCTCGTCCAGGGGCAGGTCGGCCACCAGGTCGCCGTCGCGGTCGCAGTAGCGCTGGTCGAGGGTCCCCCGCGGGCAGTCTTCCTGCGCCTGGACGGGCTGCGCGCCCAGGGCCAGGCCCAGCACCACCAAACCGGCAAGGCTGCCGGACATACGACTCGTCAAATGAAGCATGAAGCTCGCTCCTCCCTGTTGAACGCCGCCGCTGATTGCGGACGGCGCGGCCCTTTGCGGGCTCGTTCTGACATTGATTTTTGACACTAGTTCGCGGATCGCCCGTACGCAAACGAACAGAGCCGGGGCCGTCCTGCGCCCTATTCGGCCGCCATCGGAAAGGCGAGGCGCGCCAGGTCCCGGGTCAAGCCGGCCGCCTGCTCGGCGTCGAGGGCGGCCAGGGGAGGACGGATCCGGCGCCAGGCGGGATCGCCGTTGCGCTGGGCCATGATCTCCTTCAGGGCTGGGATCATCGGATAGGCCTGGATCGCCTTGCGCAGCGCGACCATCTCGTCGTTGAGCCGCGCCGCCTCGCTGCCCCGCCAGTTGTCGTAGACCGCGCGAATCGCCGCCGCGGTGACGTTGGCGGTCGCCGTGATGCAGCCGACCCCGCCACCCTTGAGATTGTCCAGCAGGAAGGCCTCCGAGCCGACGAAGGTGCCGAAGCCCGGCAAGGCCCCGAGCACCGCCTCGGTGTTCGCCCAGTCGCCGGAGCTGTCCTTGATGCCGACGACGGTTTCGGGATAGGCCGCCACCAGCCGCTCGATCAGCGGCAGGGACCAGCCGACCTGGGCCACCGGCGGGATGTGGTAGAGGTAGACCTTGAGCCGGGGATCGCCGACCCGCTCGATCACCTCGGCCGCGTAGGCGAAGAGGCCGTCGTCGTCGACCGCCTTGTAGTAGAAGGGCGGCAGCAGCAGCACCCCGCCGCAGCCGAGCCGAACCGCCCGCTCGGTCAGGGCGACGGTATCGGGCAGCGCGCAGCACCCGGTGCCCGGCATGAGCTTCGCCGCCGACACGCCGGCGGCCAGCTCCTCGAGCAGGCGCAGCTTCTCGTCGACCGACAGAGCGTTGCCCTCGCTGGTGGTCCCGAAGACCGCGAGGCCGGTCGCCCCCTCGTCCAGCAGGGCCCGGCAATGCGCCACGAAGCGGCCCGCATCCGGCGCCAGCTCCGCGTCGTAGGGCGTCAGCACCGGCACCAGCACGCCTGAGAAAGCCTGATCCTCGAACATCGCGTCCTCCCCCCGACGACCTCGGTTTCGCGGGGCGAGGGTACAACGAAGCCGTCGCCCTGTCGCGGCCCTCGATTTCAACGGCGTTACCGCGGCCCGGATCGGTGATCGCTTCCCTCTCCAGTTTCACGCCGCCACCTTGATCTGAGGCATCGGAACCGGCGCCTCCAAGGCCCCGCCGTTACACTTGGGTTACCGCCGGGTGAAGTCTTTTACCCACAGGCCAAACCCTTGAATTTTTACCTTTTCCTTACTTCGGGGGATTGATATGGCAGCCCCGGATCGAAGCTTCGGCGGTGGTCGAGTCCCATGGAAATGACAGCGGTTCAGACGCGCGAGACCAGAGCCCACTACCGCACCATCTGGATCTCCGACGTCCATCTCGGCACCCGCGGTTGCAAGGCCGAGATCCTGCTCGACTTCCTGCGCCACACCGAGTCGGACCAGCTCTACCTGGTCGGCGACATCGTCGACGGCTGGCGCCTGCGCAAGTCCTGGTTCTGGCCCCAGAGCCACAACGACGTGGTCCAGAAGCTGCTGCGCAAGGGTCGCAAGGGCACCCGGCTGATCTACGTCCCGGGCAACCACGACGAGTTCCTGCGCGAGTACACCGGCCGGCACTTCGGCGGCCTGGAGGTCGTGCAGGACATCGTCCACGTCACCGCCGACGGCAAGCGGCTGCTGGTCACCCACGGCGACGCCTTCGACGGCATTGTGAAGTACGCCCGCTGGCTGGCCCTGCTCGGCGACTGGGCCTACACCTTGGCCCTGGCCCTGAACCACTGGTACAACCTCGGCCGGCGGCGCCTCGGCTTTCCCTACTGGTCGCTCTCGGCCTATCTCAAGGCGAAGGTCAAGAACGCGGTCAAGTTCATCGACAACTACGAGGAGGCGGTCGCGGCCGAGGCCCGGCGGCGCGGCGTCGACGGCGTGGTCTGCGGGCACATCCACAAAGCCCAGCTGCGCGAGATGAACGGCATCATCTACTGCAACGACGGCGACTGGGTGGAGAGCTGCACCGCGCTGGTCGAGCACAGGGACGGCCGCTTGGAGCTGATCCATTGGGCCGAGAAGCGGGCCCTTTCGATGCTCGAAGCCGCGTGAGGCAGCCAGCCTTCGGCTGGAACGGCCAAGCCAGCGGTTGGCTCCGACGATGCGGCTGACGATCGTCACCGATGCTTGGTTCCCTCAGATCAACGGAGTGGTGCGCACCCTCCATCGCGTGAAGCAGGAGCTGGAAGCTCTGGGGCGAGAGGTCCAGGTGGTCTCGCCCGACCTCTTCGCGAACCTGCCCTGTCCGACCTATCCCGAGATCCGCCTGGCCCTGTTTTCCCGGCGACGGCTGACCCGGATGCTCGACAGCTTCCAGCCCGCCGCCATCCACATCGCGACCGAAGCCCCGCTCGGCCTGGCGGCTCGGCGCTACTGCCTGAAGCGCGGCTACGCCTTCACGACCTCTTTCCACACGCGCTTTCCCGAATACGTCCAGGCCCGCTTCGGGATCCCCACCGCTTGGGGCTACGCCTGGCTGCGCCGCTTCCATCGGCCCGCCGCCGGCGTGATGGTCGCCACGCAAAGCCTTAAGCAGGACCTGGCCCGCCGCGGCTTCCGGAACCTGATCGAGTGGAGCCGCGGGGTCGACACCGACCTGTTCCGTCCCCGGAAGGAGGCGCTCTTTGACCTGCCGCGGCCGATCTTCATCTGCGTCGGCCGGGTCGCCGTCGAGAAGAACCTCGAGGCCTTCCTCGACCTGGAACTGCCGGGCAGCAAGGTCGTGGTCGGCGACGGCCCGCTGCTGCCGACCCTGAAGCGGCGCTACCCGCAGGTCCATTTCACCGGCGCCAAGGTCGGCGACGACCTGGCCCGGCACTACGCCTCGGCCGACGTCTTCGTCTTTCCGAGCCGGACCGACACCTTCGGCCTTGTGCTCCTGGAGGCCCTGGCCTCCGGCCTGCCGGTCGCCGCCTACCCGGTCACCGGGCCCTTGGACGTGATCGACGGCGCGCCGGTCGGCTGCCTGGACGACGACCTCGGCAAGGCCGCCCGCGCCGCAGCCGAGCTGTCGCCGGGAGCCTGCCGCGATCACGCCCTCCGCTTCTCCTGGGCCCGCTGCGCCGAACAATTTGCGAGTAACCTGCACATACTTCCTTAACGGTCCAAAGGCCCGGACGACCGGCTGCTTCCGGTCGATTGACCCGGAATCTTCATGTGACATTTATGAAGCTTTAACCATAGGCTTGTTTACTTGTGATCATTGCCCATGTAGCATGGGTATAGGTGAACGGCTGGTTCCTGTGGTGATGAGATTAAGGTAGCCATAGGGATCGGTCGGTTCACCAATTACATGAATGGCCTTCGCGCAAAGGCGCGGGTCGAACGCCCCCTGAAAAGCGGGGCGTTTTGTTTTTCGGCAGGCGGCCAGCGTCTCTTCCGGACTGGTCGCCGCGATCCAAGACTTGCCGAATACCTGGCGGGCGGAGCCCTTCGGACCCTCTAACGCGGCTTCGCCCGCAGCCAGCCGAAGACCCAGGTGGCCAGCGCTGCGCCCACGACCTGCGCCAGGATGAAGGCCGGCGCGTCGCCCGGCGCAATGCCCGAGAAGGTGTCGGTCAGGGTGCGTCCCAGGGTGACGGCCGGATTGGCGAAGGAGGTCGAGGCCGTGTACCAGTAGGCAGCGGTGATATAGAGCCCGACCGCGTAGGGCACCGCCTCCGGCCGGGCACGCAGGCAGCCAAGGATCGTCGCCACCAGGCCGAAGGTCGCCACCACCTCGGCGGCCCACTGCGCCCCGCCGCTGCGCAGGGTCGTCGAGGCCTGGAGCACCGGCTCGGCGAACATGACGTGGGCGACCATCACCCCCAGGGCGGCGGCCAGAACCTGCACGACCAGGTAGGCCAGGGCGTCCGCGAGGCCGATCTCGCGGCGCAAGAGGAAGGCCAGGGTCACCGCCGGGTTGAAGTGGGCGCCCGAGAGCGGGCCGAAGATCAGGATCAGGACCGCCAGCCCGGCCCCAGTCGCGACCGCGTTGGCCAGCAGGGCGATGGCCACGTTGCCGCCGGACAGGCGGTCGCCCATGATCCCGGAGCCGACCACGATCGCGAGCAGGAAGGCCGTCCCCAGGCCCTCGGCGACCAGGCGGCGCGGCAGATCGACGGCGACCTCGGCGGGCTCCCGCTCGGCGGCCACGGCGCGGACCTCGGTCACGACGGCACCTTGTCCTGATCGCCGATCTCGCGCAGGCGGCTCTGCAGGGTGAGCTTGTCCAGCGAGGCGATCGGCAGGTTCACGAAGATGCTGATTCGGTTGGAGAGCATGCGAAAGGCCTCGCCGAAGGCGGCCCGACGCTCGGCCTCGCTGCCTTCGGACGCGGCCGGATCGGGAACGCCCCAATGCGCAGTCATGGGCTGGCCAGGCCAGACCGGACAGACCTCCCCGGCCGCGTTGCCGCAGACCGTGAAGACGAAGTCCAGCTCCGGCGCCCCGGGCCCGGCGAACTCGTCCCAGCTCTTCGAGCGCAGCTCCGCGGTCGGATAGTTCTGGTTGCGCAAAAGGTCGATCGCGAAGGGGTGCACCTCTCCTTTCGGCTGGCTGCCAGCACTGAAGCCCCTGAAGCGACCCATGCCTTCCCGGTTGAGAATACATTCGGCGAGGATGCTTCGCGCCGAGTTGCCGGTGCAGAGGAACAGAACGTCGTAGACCTTTTCCGTCATCTCTATCCCTTCCCTTTTGCCTCTTCCAATTCAGCAGCGCTCCGCCCCGACCAGATCGCCGCAGAGCTCCGGACGGCCGCCGCAGCAGTCTTCGGTCAGGAAGGCCAGAAGCCGGCGCGTCCCCTCGATGTCGGCGGCATAGAGAATCTGCCGTCCGTTCCGCCGGGACGCCAGCAGCCCGGCCCGCTCCAACTGGCCCAGGTGGAAGGAGAGCGTGGCTGGCGCGACCCCCAGGCGGGCGGCGATCAGCCCGGCCGGCAGGCCGCCCCGGCCAGCCTCGATCAGAAGGCGGAACACGGCGAGCCGGGTCTCCTGTGCCAAGGCCGCCAGGGCAGCGACCGCGGATGTCATTTCCATATTTTGACAATTATCAAAATATTGTGCCGTGTCAAGTCGCCGAGAC